>JAGWST010000421.1 GCA_028869325.1 bacterium
CGCCCCGAGGATCGCGCTCTGCCGGTCGCGCAATGCCGCGCCGCACGAGGCAGCGGACCGGCGCTCGCACGGCGCTGGCGCCGCGAGCCGTGCGTGCCGCTGGTGCCTGCTCGCCGGCGGCCTTCGGCCGAGGCCGGCGCGCGCGGCGTGCAGCAGGTGACGGAACCCCAGCGCCTGCCGCCACGAGAGCGGCAGTGCGGCTCGGTCCTCATAGACGAAGCGCGTCACCAGCAGTTGGAGGTCGGAGAGATCGGCGAAGACGGCGTGCTCCATGGCGCTATCGTCGCCGATCGATGTTTCCGCACGATGTCCGCGCCGTGAGCGAAGAGGCTAGCGAGACTAGCGCGGTCGCGGCAGTTGAAGCGGCTCGTACTGCGGGCGAAAGCGGCCGTCGTCGAAATTCGCGCCGCGTTCCAGATAGATCGCGGCGCCGGGCTCGTCGAAGGTGATGACGAAGTTCCGCAAGATACCCAGGCCGATATTGCCGGCGTCGAAGCGATCGGCAAAGGCCCCCTGCGCTCCAACCACGATGCCCGTGCGAATGTTGTAGAGCGCGATGCTGCCGAGGCTGAGCTGCGCGAGGGTGGTCCCGCGCAGCGAGAGCGCGCCGCCGATGCCCGTGCCCGTGCGCGACTCGAATCCCACCGGGACCAGACCCGGATGGCGGTCGACGTAGTCTTGGTAGAGCAGCAGCTCCGCCGACGAGCCGGTGTCGATCAGGAAGGGCGCCCCGGGATTACCCGGAATCGCGGCGGCGACCACCGGGATGCGCCGGTCGAGCTCGATCGCCAGCCGCTCCCCCCGCGGCTTGGTGCCGCTGCCGTTCGGCGGCTCGATCTCCAACGTCAGCGCGTGCGGATCGAAGCGCAGCACCGCGGCATCGAAGAACGGAAAGCCCAGCACGCCGTCGGCATCGAGGATACCACCCGTTGCCGCGGAGAAATCCAGCACGCCCACCGTCGGGCCTCGCAAGACGGCTCCACCGACGGAGAGCGCGTCGATGCGCGCTAGGCCCAAGCCGCCGACGGCTTTGGCCCCCAGCGCGCTCATGCTCCCCTCCACCCGCAGGTTCAGCTCGCGGGCCACGCGGCTGTCCACCACGACCCCCTGCGATCCGGAATCCAAGAGGAACCAGTAGTGGTGCGCGCCGATGGCGACCGGCACTTCGTATCCGCTGCGCCGCAGCCGCATCGGCACGACGACGCTCTGCGCCGGCATCTCGAGGTAGCGGGGGCGAGGCTGCGCAAAGAGCGCCGCATCCAGCGGCCGGTTCTCGAACACGCTCTGGATGCTGAACGTCACCGCTCGCCCACCTCCGCTGCTCTGCACAGAGCGGTAGGCAGTGGCGTACCCGTCGACCATCCGGTAGTCGAAGAACGTCTCGCGCGCGACGCCGCTACCCTCGTCGAACTCGCGGTCGTCGAGCAGATAGCTCTGCGCGTCGATGCAGATCTGCTGGCGGTCACCGTGCGGCGCCTGAACGGCGAAGCGGTAACACGGGCGCCCCTCGGAAGAGGCTGGTCCAACATAGCTGAGGCTGCCGGGATCGTCGAGGTAGGCGCCCGCCTCGACGAAAGCGGTGGTGGTGGCGCGCGCACGCAGCACCCCCATCAACTCGCGCACGTCGCCGTTCTCGTCGCTCTCCCACAGATGCTTGCCGTCGCCCACGGTCAGGAAGAGCAGCGGGCCGAGCCGGATCTCGCTGCGCATCATCGCCCCCTGGCGATACTCGCGGAAGGTTCCGAGCAGGGCGTTGCCCTCGACCGTCCCCAAGATCTCGGTCGTCGCGGGGGGCTTCGCCGCGCGGTCATGGCGCATCGCGCGCGCGTGCAGCGCCAGGATTCGACTCGGCGAGGGTTCGGAGGATGTCGTCGGCGAGGGTGCGGCGCCGAGCAGCACGAGCAGTGCGCAGAGCGCGACGGGCGCGAGCGGTGCGCGCCTAGTCGGAGCCCCGATAGCGCTGGTAGGAGTCCAAGACGGCCGCCACATACCGCTGCGTCTCTCCGTACGGGGGAACTCCGCCATACTTCTCCACCGCCCCCGGCCCCGCATTGTACGCGGCCACCGCCAGCGAGACGTCGCCGCTGAAGCGATCGAGCAAGCCGCGGAGGTAACGCACGCCGCCGGCGATATTCTGGGCGGGATCGTAGGCATCGGAGACCCCGAGCGAGGCGGCGGTCCCGGGCATCAGCTGCATCAGGCCCATCGCCCCGACCTTGGAGGTCGCTGCGGGATTGAAGCCCGACTCGTTCGCGATGACGGCATTCACCAGTGCCGGGTCGACGTTCCAACGCGCGGAGCTCGACGCGACCAAGCCGGCGTATGCCGAGCGGTCAGCCGGGTAGAACGCTCCAACCGTGCGCCCGCCGAATTGCGGCGCGCCGTTTGCCGCACCCTCCAGCTCGCGTTGCAGGAGATCGGAGAACGACGTGAGGCCTCCGCCCGGCGCTGCGACCGCCGGCGCGGGGGACGGCGCGTCCGGCACGCCGGTGATCTGAGCGATGCGGCTCAGACAGGAGTCGATATCGCCAAAGATGCTCACAGGTCTCCCTTCTCGCTTCGGCAGAGTCCGCCGGCGAGTTGAGCCAGGACCGCGAGCGTTTGGTCGGGCGAGGACGGCTCGCCATCCTGACGCAGGAAGGCCTCGATGCCCTCTTCTGCGGCCACGGCGGCATCGAGCAGCCCATCGGCTCCGCGCCGATAGGCCCCCACGGCGCGCAGATCGCGCGCCTCTTCCAGCGCCGCCAGCGCACGGCGCAGCACGGCGGCGTCCGCGCGGTGCCTCGGTGAGGCGACCGCCGAGAAGAGGCGGCTGCACGACGCCCGGGGGTCGAGCGCGGGGAAGCGCCCGCTCTCGGCCACCCGGCGCGAGAGAATCAGGTGGCCGTCCAACAATGCGCGCGCGGCGTCGGCGACCGGCTCGCGCTCGTCGTCGCCCTCCACCAACACGCTGCAAATGGCCGTGATCGCCCCCTCCGCACCGGCGCCGGCGCGCTCTAGCAACCGCCCCAGCGCTGCGAAGGCCGATGGCGGATAGCCGCGCAGAGCCGTGGTCTCGCCGTTCGTGGCCGCCAGCTCGCGCAGGGCCGCGCAGTAGCGCGCCAGCGAGTCGACGACGAGCAAGACGTGCAGTCCCAGCGCGCGCAGGTACTCCGCCTGCGCCATGGCCGTCAGCGGAGCGCGCGCGCGAACGGCGGCCGGTGCGTCGGCGGTCGCGCAGATGATGGCGGTACGCCCGCGCGCATCGCCGAGCGCCTCCTGCCAGCCCGCGATCTCGCGGCCACGCTCGCCGATCAGGGCAACCACCAGGGCGTCCGCGCGCGCGTTAGCCGCGATCGTCTGCAGCAGCGTCGACTTCCCAACACCGGCCCCGCCGAAGATGCCGATCCGCTGCCCGCGCGCGAGCGTCGCCAAGGCGTCGATCGCACGCACGCCCGTCCAGCACGGCGAGTCCGCGGTCCCCGCAACCAAGCGCCGTGAAGCCGCCGGCTCCATCGGCAGCGCCGGACCGTGCAGCTCCTCGCCCCCGTCCAGCGCGCGGCCGTGCGCGTCGAGTACGCGCCCCAGTGCCGTCATGCCGAGCCTCACGCTGGGCGCATCGGTGTCGACGTAGACCACATCGCCGGCGGCGACGCCCGCGGCGTCGTCGAGCGGGGCGATGCGCACGCGCGTCCCTCGCATCGCCGTCACAAGGCCGCAACGCCTTCCGCCGCGAGTTTGGATCTCAACGGCTGCGCCGACGATTGCGTGCGGCACCTCCGCCTCGAGCGCACCCGCGCCGGCGGCCGCTACGGAGCCGCGCGCCCGCGCGATCACGCCACACCCGCGCAGGCAGCCAAGAGCGTCTGCAGCCGCAGCGCGAGCGTGCTCTCGAGCGCCCCCGAGCGGAGGTCGAGGGCGACATCTCCGCCCAGCAGCTTCGCGTCGATCCTCAATGCCAAGCCGTGCTCAGCCGCAAGCGCCCGTAGCGCGGCGGCATCCTCCGGCGCGGCGCGCAGCGCGAGCGCCGCCTCATCGCCGCGGTGCTCCAGCAGCTCCTGCGCAAGAGAGGCAACGTCCGCCGGCTCCAGGCGCAGCTCGCGGGCGAGGACACGCGCGGCGAGATCGGTGCAGATCGTCTGCAGCCGCTGCGCAAACGCTTCGCGCAGAGCGGCCCGGAAGCGCAATGCCTCGCCGGCGACCGCCATCGACTCCCGCGACTCCGGCGAGATCGTCGCGACCTGTTCGGCCGGCGGGATCTCCTCGGCCTCGACGCGGCACGGCTCGAGCGCGAAAGGGCGAAAGTCCTCACCCGGCCCGAGCGCCGGCGGCGCCGCGCCGATGCCTCTACGAATACTTGCCAATGATTCGCTCCAACGAGGGGATGGCCTCGGCGCGGGCGGTGGCCATACGGCGGACGATCCGCTCGCGCTCTTCGGCCGGGTAGAGATCGAGCACGGCCACCGCGGTGGACGCCGGAAGCGCGGAGATGACGGCTGCCGCCGCGTGCGGCGGCTCGACGTCGAGCGCGGCGCGCAGGCGCTGCGCCTCCGCGAGCGCCGGCGGCCTCTGCTCCACGGCGCGCCGCAAGGCCATGCCGTGCAGCACCGAGAGGCCCGCGCGCGCCACCGGCAACGCGGCCCACGCGGCGGCGGCGAGACCCAGGCCGAGGAAGAGCGCCGGTAACGAGGCCACCGCCAGCAGCGCCAACGGCGACCGCGGCGGAGTGCCCGGCGGCCGCGCGAAGGCCATCGCTTCGACGCGAACCTCGTCGCCGCGGCGCACGTCGATGCCTGCTGCCGCCTCGACCAGCGCGCGAATCTTCGAGAGATCGCCGCCACGAGAGCGGTCGACGAAGACCGCCACCGAGAGGCGCCGCAGGCGCCCCGCCGGAAGGGTCGCGTGCTCTTCGCGCTCTACGCTGCCGTCCTCCACGGCGCTGCGCCCGCCGCGATAGGAGCCCTGCCCTCCGTGATACTCCTCCTGCGTGCTCTCGCTGCGCAGCGCCCCGCCTGCCGGCAGCACGCGGCGCTGCACGATCTCGCGCGCATCGTCGTCGCGCACGACGTGCAGCCGCACGATGGTGGTGCCGGCCCCTTCGACCTGATCCAGCGCGCTCTGCAACTGCGCGCGCAGGCCGTCCTGATCGATGCTCGACGCGGCGCCGTCGAAGGCGCTGCCGCGGTCGTCGAGCACGTGTACGCGTTCCGACGCGAGACCGGCGACGGAGGCAGCGACAAAGTCCCGCACGGCCCGCACGCGCCGCTCGTCGAGCCGCTCGCCGCTGCGCAGGGAGAGCCGTACGCTCGCCGTGGTCGGCGTCGGGGACTCATCAGCGAACGTACCGTCGTGTCCGGGGGCGACGATGACGCGCGCGTCGGTCACGCCATCCAAGGTGCGCAGCCCCTGCGCAATCTCGCCCTCCAATCCGGCGCGCTGGCGGACCTCGAGCACGCGCTCGGGCACCAGGGGTCCAGCATCGGCGAGCGCGTCGAGGGTATCCGGCAGCGGCCGGTGGGGCACCCCCGCGAGGGAGAGGTGCAGCAGCGTCGCTTGGCGCAGCGCGCGCGGGACCTCGATGCCCTGCCCGCTGACACGAAACGGGATGCCCCAGGCGGCAAGGCGATCGCCGACCTCCGCGACTTGCGGGGGGCGCAGCGGCGCGGCGAAGAGCGGCACGCTGGTGTCGCGTGTGGCAAAAGCCATCGCGGCGGCGGCGACCGCGCACAGCGCGGCCGCGCAGACGAGCAGGCCGCGTACTCGAGACGGCCAGCCCTGCCAAAGCTGCAGCGCGGCATGGAGCCGCGCAGGGGCGCTCGCCGTCATCTAAACCTGCATCTGCGAGATGCTGGAGAGCGCGCGGGCAACGTGGTCGACGACCGCGGCCGCGACGGCGACCGCGGCGTCGGCCTGAGCGCGCGCGATCGCCGCGGCCTGGATCGATCCGCGCCCAGCGACCATCGCCCGTTCGGCTCCGTCGGCGTGGCGCAGGCTCCCGGCAACTCCATCGACGGCGCTCGCGAGGGCGCGGGCGAAGTCGTCCTCGTGCGCAGCGGGCTCCAGGGGCGCCCCCAGCGGCCGGGCTAGCGGCACCGCTGCAGGCAGCGGCGCGTCCGGAACGAGCGGCTGGACGGTCATGGACGCTCGACCTCGAGCGCGTGCGAGATGCCGGACTTGACCACATCGAGCACGGCGGCGTCCGACTCGTAGCCGCGCTCCGCGCCCAGCATGGCGACCATCTCGGAGACGGTGTCGACCGGCGAGACGGCGACGTAGCCGCGGTGGACGCCGCCGCGCTCCGCACGAGGGCTACCGGGATCGAAGCGCCAGCGCGCGTCTTGGCGCGAGAGGCGCACGCGCGCGTGCAGCTCCGCTCCGAAAGGACCATCCACGAGCGAGAGCTCCGCAACTTTTCGGCGATAGACGCCGTGCGGCGTCCATGCATCGGCGCTGGCGATGTTCTCCGCCGCGACGGCGAGCGCCGTGTGCTGTGCTTCCATACCGCTGCCGGCCAGATGGAAGAGATCGAACTCGCTCACGAGCGCGCCGCCGTCTTGGCCTCGCCGAGCCGCGCGCGCATCGCAGCGAGGACCGCCTGCGCGAAGAGCGCGTTCTGCGCCAGCTTGGCTAGCGCCGCGTCGCGCCCCGTTCCACCGGGGAGACCGCCCGCGACTACCGCTCGCGCAAGGTCGTCGCGGCGCACGAGCGCGCCGTCGGCAGCTTGGAGCAACTGGGGCGATCCGATGCAATCCATGGCGCCATCCTAGCGGGGGAAGATTGCCGAGGGATGTCCGCGGGATTGCCGAACGCCCGCCTCCATGGAACCAGGCGACACGCTCGAAGAGCTGCGGTCGCTCTACGAGCTGGAGCGCAAGCGCGCGGAGACGCTCGCGCGCGTGAGCGAGAGCATCGTCTCGTCGCTCGATCTCCACGAGATTCTGCGCACGGTGCTCAATCTCGCCGTGGAGGTCATGGCTGCCGAGCGCGGCTTCTTGATGCTCGCCGACGAGGGTCAGGAGAAGCTCGAGCTGGCGATCGCCCACAATCTGGAGCACGAGCAAGTCGAGCGCGACGAGGATCTACGCGTCAGCCGCTCGATCGTCGAGCGCGTCTTCGCGACGGGCCAGCCGGTCATCACCACCGATGCGCAGAGCGATCCGCGCTTCAACTTGCAACACTCGATCGTGACGCTGCACATCCGCTCCATCGTCTGCGTTCCGCTCAAGGTACGCTCTCGCATCGTCGGCGTGGTCTATCTCGATTCGCGCGTCTTGCCGGGACTCTTCAACCGCCGCGACCCCGCGCTGCTGCAGAGCTTCACCAATCAGGCCGCTATGGCGATCGAGAACGCGCGCCTCTACGAGCGCCAGCGCGCCCAACTGTCGGAGATCACGGCGCTGCGCGACCTGCAGGCAAACATCCTGGAGTCGATCGCCAGCGGCGTCGTCACGCTCGACGAGGGCGGTCACCTCACCACCTTCAACCGCGCGGCGGAGCGCACGTTCGGCATCACCTCGGACGCCATGCTCGGCAAGGAGTGGCGCGTCTTGGAGGCGCTGATCCCCGGCATCGGTAAGCTGCTGGAGACATTCGGTGCCTCCGGCAAACAGCGGACCGCCTTCGAGGCTGCGGGCCGGCACCCGATGCGCGGGGCGCTGGTGTTGCAGCTCACCGTCGCCCCGCTAACGGGCCCCAACGGCGACCCCACCGGCCTGGCGCTGCTGGTCGCCGATCGTACGGAGCAGCGCGCGCTCGAGATGGCGCATGCCGAGCAGCTACAGCGCTCACGGCGCGTGGAGGAGACGTTCTCGCGCTACTTGGCGCCGCACGTCGTGCAGGCGCTGGTCCACGACCCCGAGGGCGTTCAACTGGGCGGCGAGCGCTGCACCGCCACCATGCTCTTTGCCGATATCCGCGGCTTCACCCGTCTCTCCTCGCAGATGGAGCCCGAGCGCGTGGTGGAGCTGCTCAATACCTACCTGGAGCGCGCGGTCTCCGTAGTCTTCGAGCACTACGGCCTGCTGGACAAGTTCTACGGCGACGGAGTGATGGCGATCTTCGGACCGCCGCGCGTGCGGCGAGACGACGCAAAGCGCGCGCTGGAGACGGCGGTCGCGCTGCAACGCGTGGTCCGGGAGCTCGACGGCACCTTTACGGTGCCGCTGGAGATCAGCTGCGGCGTCGCCACCGGAGAGGTGGTCGCCGGGAATATCGGCTCCTCCAGACGGATGGAGTACACCGTCATCGGCGACGCGGTCAACTTAGCGGCCCGGCTGCAGGCCGCCGCACCGCCGCGCCATATCCTCTGCGATGAGACGACGTACATGCTGGCTCAGCCTCAGTACGAGGCGGAGCGCATGCTGGCGAAGATCAAAGGGCGCGACGAGCCCGTGACGGTCTTCGATATCTCGCCCGAAGCCCAAAGCTAGAGCCGAGGGCGATGTTGGCCGCAATCGAGGTAGGGCCGGCCCGGCTCTAGCGCTTGGAGAATTGGAAGCGCTTACGGGCGCGCTTGCGGCCGTACTTCTTCGACTCTTTCTCGCGCGGATCGCGCGTCAACAGACCGGCGCGCCGCAGCGTCGAGCGAAGGCTCTCGTCCATCGCGACGAGCGCGCGGGCGATCCCATGGCGAACCGCGCCGGCCTGTCCGGCGACGCCGCCGCCCTGGGCGGTGACCTTGATATCGAAACGGCCCGCACTCTGCGTGGCCTCGAGCGGCTGATTTACGATCTGGCGTAGGGTATCGCGGGTGAAGTAGGTCTCGACCGGCTTCTCGTTGACCGTGATCTGGCCTTGCCCGAGAAAGAGGCGGACGCGCGCGACCGACTCCTTACGACGCCCAGTGCCCTGATAGTACTCAGCCATATTACCTCTTATTGCCTCAAGCCAGCGGCCGCGGCTCTTGCCCGCTGTGCGGATGGGCGGCGCCGGCGTAAACCTTCAGGCGATTCATGCGCACCGAGCGCAGCTTATTGGGGGCCAGCATGCCGCGCACGGCACGCTCGATCAGGCGCTCGGGATGGCTCTCACGAACTTCGTTGGCCGTCTCCTCATGGAGACCGCCCGGGAAGCCGGAGTGCCGCCGGTAGACCTTCTGCTGCCACTTCGCGCCGGAGAGCTCCACCTTCTCGGCATTGATCACCACCACGTGGTCGCCGTCGTCGGTGTGCGGGGTGTAGGTCGGCTTGTGCCTGCCCGAGAGCACTTGCGCGATACGCACGGCTAGCGTACCCAAGCGCTGGCCTTGGGCGTCAACGATAAACCACTCGTGCTGGGCGTCCTCCTTGCGAAGGACGAAGGTGCGGCTCGACATCGATTACTCGCTCGTGGGCAAACTGAAAGCGCGGGGCTCGCCAGACTCCTGGCCCGGCGAATCCGAACCGCGCTATTCTAGCGGCTTGCTATAGCCGATGTCAAGGCAGAGGCCCCTTTTGCAACTCCTCTTACCAGGAAGGACCGGGAGCCGAATGTCCGAGATCAAGCGCCTGAGCCTGTTGATGGCGGGAA
>JAGWST010000422.1 GCA_028869325.1 bacterium
AGCCGCCCCGGGTTCAGAATTTCAGTCCAGACGGCGGGGCCGGTCGTTGAGGCGGGTAAGGGAGGCTCAGGGGCGCCGTCGCCGCCCCCGGGAGGAGAGAGCCGCCAGAGCAGCCGCAAGCCGAATGCACGCGCCACCTCTCCTTGTGAAACAAAGGGAGCCCACCGCGCGTTAAAGAGATTGTCAGGAATGCGATTGCGAGCGCCTTCCTCCGGGAGATGAGTCCCTTGCTAAGGGACGAGTATGGAGGTTACCCGGTTCAGATGACGACCAAGAAGAACGGCGGTGGCATGACCGTCCGTGAGGCAGGACAAAAGGGCGGCGAGACCGTCAAGCGCAAGTACGGCCCGGAGTTCTACGAATCGATCGGCCGCAAGGGTGGCCAAGCCACCAAGGCCGCGCATGGACACGAATTCTACGAGCGCATCGGAAAGAAGGGCGGCAAGAAGGGCGGCGAGGCGACTCGCGACCGTTACGGCCCGTCGTTCTACGAATCGATCGGGCAGAAGGGCGGCCAGAAGGTCAAGAAGCTCATCGAGGAAGGCAAGAAGGCCGCAGCCAAGGCGAGCTGATCGCCCCGCGCGAAAGCAACGCAGATGTCTAGGCGGATCGCCGTCGGAACACTGATCTGCGTCTTGGGAGCGTCTGGAGCGGCATGGGGTGCGGCTGCTCCGGCGCCCGATCTTCCCCCTACGCCATCGCCCTCGGCGGCGACTGCGTCCAGGGACGTGTTGCCCCTCGATACCTCGCTGGTGCTCGTGCTCGACGATGAGGTCAATACGGGCACGGCGAGCGAGGGCCAGAGTTTCCGTGCGCACTTGAAAGACGCGATCGTGTTGGCAGGCCAGACCATCGCCGCCGCCGGCACGCCCGTGGTCGGGCGCGTTACGTTCGTGAGCCGAGCCGCCGCACCCGACCACGACGGCTATCTCAGCGTGCGTTTCGATTCCCTGCCGGTGGCCGGCGGCGGGTCGCTGCCGCTGCGGCCGCTCAGCAGCACCTGGAGCATCCGCGTGACCGCCGGTCAAGAGAATACCTCTGCCGTGGAGGATCAGATCAAGGACATCTTCATCCCCTACCACTTCTTGTATCGTCAATTCCGCAAGGGGAGCAATCTCGATCTCAAGCCGGGAACCACCGTTCACGCGGTGACGATGGGCACGGTGCGCATGGTGGCCGGAACGCCGCAGATCGAGGTGACCGCACCCATCCAGCTCGGCACTGCGGTCCCGTATGCCGGCGTGACTCCGATCCCGTTCTTCACGCCGGAACCGCTGGTCAAGGCGACGCCAAAGCCCAGCCCCTCGCCGGCGTCCGCCGCAACACCGGCCACTCCGGCCGCGACCCCGCCGGGCTAGACCGCGCCGCGCGCCGCGTGCGGAGGGACCGGCGCCGCCCCGTGAGAACCGCAAGCTCGTGAAAGTTCTCGTCACCGGTGGTTGTGGTTTCATCGGCTCGAATTTCGTGCGCCTCATGCTGCGCACGCACTCTGACTGGTCGGTCGTCAACCTCGACAAACTCACCTACGCCGGAAACCCGGCCAACCTCAACGACGTCGAGGGAGATCCGCGCTATCGCTTCTACCGCGCCGACATCTGCGATGCGCAGGCCGTCGCCGCCGCCATCGGTGACGGCGTCGATGCGATCGTGAACTTCGCGGCGGAGACGCACGTCGATCGCAGCATCTCGGAGCCCGAGGCCTTCCTTCGCACGGACATCCTCGGAACGCACGTCCTGCTGGAGGCCGTGCGCGAGCGCCGGATCCAGCGCTTCCTGCAAGTCTCCACCGACGAGGTCTACGGGCATGTCGCCGAAGGCTCTTCGGACGAGGCGTTTCCGCTCGCGCCGCGGAGCCCGTACGCTGCCAGCAAGGCCGGCGGCGATCTCCAGGTGCTGGCCTATCGCGTCACCTACGGCACGCCGGTCATGATCACACGAGGCTCCAACACCTACGGACCCTACCAGTACCCGGAGAAGCTGATCCCGCTCTTCGTGACCAATTTGATCGACGACCAGCCGGTGCCGGTCTACGGCGACGGCATGCAGGTACGCGATTGGCTCCACGTCGACGATCACTGCCGCGGCATCGAGCACGTCCTGCTGCACGGCACGCCGGGAGAGGTCTATAACGTGGGCGGCGGCAACGGACGCACCAACCTCGAGATCACGCAGCGGCTCCTCGCCCTCTTGGGCAAAGATCCCGCGCGCTATATCCGCCACGTGGATGACCGCCCGGGGCACGATCGCCGCTACGCCCTGGACTGCGTCAAGCTCCACACCCTGGGCTGGCGTCCAACGGTGGCATTCGAGGAAGGCTTGGCGGCAACGGTCGCATGGTACCGCGAGCACGAGTCGTGGTGGCGCCCGATCCGCTCGGGCGAGTTCACCGCCTACTATCGCGCCCAGTACGCAGGCCTCCATGAGTGAGCGCCGGCCTCAGAGCCCCCGCTTCGCGAATCCCACCCCCACCGGCGCTATCGACTTTAGGAGCACGACATGAAGGGCGTCATACTCGCCGGAGGGCTGGGCAGCCGCCTGCGTCCGCTGACCAAGATCACCAACAAGCACCTGCTGCCGATCTACGATCGTCCGATGATCCACTATCCCATCGAGACGCTGGTCCGCGCGGGCATCGAGGACATCATGATCGTCACCGGCGGCACCAGCGCCGGCGACTTTCTGCGCCTGCTCGGGAACGGCAGAGAGTTTGGCCTCCAGGACATCTACTACACCTATCAGGAAGGCGAAGGCGGAATCGCCGATGCGCTCAAGCTGGCCGAGCACTTTGCCGACGGTGAGCGCATCGTGGTGATCTTGGGCGACAACATCTTCGAAGACGATATCGCGCCGTACGTGCGCGCCTTCGTGCAACAGCCCTCCGGCGCGCGGCTGCTGCTCAAAGCGGTTCCCGACCCGCAACGCTTCGGCGTCCCTGAGCTTGCAGGTGAGCGCATCGTGCGCATCGAGGAGAAACCGGCGCACCCCAAGAGCGACTATGCCGTGACCGGCATCTACATGTATGACGAGCGCGTCTTCGACTTCTGCCGCAATCTGAAGCCGAGCCGCCGTGGCGAGCTCGAGATCACCGACGTCAACAACGCCTACATCGAGGCCGGCGATCTCTACTACGACGTACTGCGAGGCTGGTGGACCGATGCCGGAACGTTCGAGAGCCTGCACCACGCCAACCGGCTCATCGCGGAACGCAACGGCTGGTCGGAGGCGGCGGTCAGCGCCGCCGGTTAGGGCGCCGGCTCAGCGCGAGCCAAGCTAAAAATCCGCCCAGGGTCCCGCTGGCAACGTCGAAGGCACTGGAGTAGAGCGACTCCTCCTGCTTGTCGTAGTGGAGTTGGTAGATGTGCTGCGCGACCTCGATGAATGCGGAGAAGAGGGTGCCGCAGAGCACCGGATTGCGCCAGCCGGCCGCCTGCCCCGGACCCCGCGTGGCCATCCCCACGCAGTACGAGACAATGGCGAAGGCAATCACGGCCATGAGCTTGCGTGGCAGGACGTGCAACAGACCCTGCTGGTGGATCAGGTTGACGGACAGATTGTAGACGTCGTCCTGCAGGGAGAGCCCGAAAAACACCAGCCCGAAGACCGCGGCGGCGGTCCACCAGCCCTTCGACCGAACGGCCGGCACTACTCGTTGTTCCAGTAGTCTTTCAACGCCTTGCCGCGCGACGGATGGCGCAGCTTGCGTAGCGCCTTTGCCTCGATCTGGCGAATCCGCTCGCGCGTGACGCCGAACTCCTGACCGACCTCCTCCAGCGTGCGCTGGTGGCCGTCTTCCAGACCGAAACGCAGCACCAAGACCTTGCGCTCGCGATCCGTAAGGTTTTTGAGGACGTCCTGCATCTTCTCCTTGAGGAGCATGACGCTGGCGGCCTCGGCGGGAGCAACGGCCTCGTCGTCGGGGATGAAATCGCCCAGGTGCGAGTCTTCTTCCTCGCCGATCGGCGTCTCCAGCGAGATCGGCTCTTGCGAGATCTTCATCACCTCGCGCACCTTCTCGGTGGTGAGTCCCATCTCGGAGGCGATCTCCTCGACGGTCGGCTCGCGCCCCTTCTCCTGAAGCAGCTGGCGTGAGACCTTGATCAGACGATTGATCGTCTCCACCATGTGCACGGGGATGCGAATGGTGCGCGCTTGATCGGCGAGCGCCCGCGTGATGGCCTGGCGGATCCACCACGTGGCGTACGTGGAGAACTTGTAGCCCTTGCGGTAGTCGAACTTCTCGACGGCGCGGATGAGGCCGAGATTGCCCTCTTGGATCAAGTCCAGGAAGAGCATGCCGCGACCGACGTACTTCTTCGCGATCGAGACCACCAAGCGCAGGTTGGCCTCGGTCAGCTTCCGCTTCGCCTCCTCGCCCTGCCAGACGATGCGCGGATCGGGGGCACGGCCGCCCGCGTTCTCGTGCTCGCCGGCCTCGATGGCCTGCGCCAAGCGCCGCTCGTCCTCCATGCTCAGGAGCGGAACGCGCCCGATCTCCTTGAGATACATGCGAACAGGATCGTCGAGCGAGAGCCCGCCGGAGAGCGCGCTATCATCCTGTAACTCTTCGCTCTCGTCGTCGCCGTCTTCGGCGCGGGCGCCGCCGCCCTTCTGCTCGTCGACGATCTCGATACCCATGCCCGCGAGATCTTCGAAGAGATCGTCGATGCGTTCGGGGCTGACGTCTTCCGGCGAGTTGTCGAAGACGGCATTGACCTCTTCGTAGGTCAGCGTCTTGAGCTTCTTGCCCTTCTCGATGAGACGTTTGATCTGCTCATCGAGCGGCAACGGCGTGGCACTCCGCTCGGTTGCGGCAGCCTTCTTCGGCGCCTTACGCGGCACGTTTTCCCTCCTTTCCGTAAATAATGGCGGTCGAGCGCCGCCTTCACCCGTGGAACACACACGGCACGCCGAGCGTTGCCGAAGACCGTTCTGGACAACTCTCCCAGGGCCAAAGCCACCCGAGCCGTTTGGCGGGGGGTGGAGAGCCAACCTCAATACGGTGAGCCCCTACCGTTTCCCCTGCAAAGGGCGGCGGATGGCGTCCAAACGATGCCGGATCGCCTCCGCCTCCTCGATCAGCTCAGCCGGCACTCCCTCGCCTCGGTCGTAGCGCTGCTCGATGTCGCGATCCAAGAGCGTCAGGCGGCTTCGCTCTGCGCGTTGTGAAAGATCGAGCGCGAAACGGCGCACCCTCTCCGCGCGAGCCTCGGGATCCATCGCCGCGGCCGCGGCGGCCGCCGTCGATGCGAGCACGTCGGCGAGCGCACGGGTAGCCTCCGTGTCGTCGCCGAGGAAGGCGAAGGGCTCGACGCCCGCCTCAAGCTGGGAGCGCCGCTCGAGCAGGACGCCGTAGAGCCGCCGGTAGACGGGGTCTTGGAGGTCCTCGACCGCAACGGAGGCCTGGGCGATTGCGAGCAGTGCCGCATCCGTCAGCAGCACCGCCAGCAGCTCCCGCTCGCGCGGGTGTCGCTGTGGGGCCGGCGTGGTGTGGCGCGTGAGCGCGGGGCTGGGCGCCGCCGGGCGGGGCGCCCTCCGCCAAGCATCGGCGAGAAAGTGGCTGGCGCGGATCTCCTGTGGGTCCACATCCAGCCGGCGGCAGAGCTGAACCAGCCAGTAGTCTCGCTCGAGCTCGTCGATCTCGGCGATCTCGCGGGCGACGCTGCGAATGACGTCGGCGCGCGTGGCGGAGCCGTCGCGAATACGCCGGTACGCATGCTCGATCTTGTAGCTCTCCCAGGGCACGGCCTGTTCGAGCAACGCGCCGAACGCCTCGGCACCACGCGCGCGCACGAAGGAATCGGGGTCTTCACCGGGCGGCAGCAGCACGATCTGCGCCTGGATGCCGGCGGCGCGCAGCGTGTCGACGCTCTTGCCCGTGGCATTGGCGCCGGCCGCATCACCATCGAAGCAGAGCAGGGCGCGCTGCGCGTAGCGATGGAGCTCGGCGGCCTGCTCGGCGGTGAACGATGTGCCCAGCGCCGCGACAGCGTAAGCGAAGCCCGCCTCGTGCAGCGCGATGCAGTCGAGATAGCCCTCCACCACCACGGCCACGCCCGCGTTGGCGATCGCACGGCGCGCGACGTTGAGCGCGAAGAGATGCCGCCCCTTCGTGTAGACCGGCGTCCCCGAGGTGTTGAGGTACTTCGGCTCCTGATCGCCGAGCGCGCGGCCGCCGAAGGCGATGACCTCGCCGGTGGCTGCGTAGGTAGGGACCATCAACCGCCCGCGATAGAAATCGTAGTAGCCGCGCTGCCCCGGCTTGACCAGCCCTGCGCGCGCGGCGACTTCGAGATCGACGCCTTGCACCTGCAGGTAGGCGCTCAGACCCTCCCAGCGCTCTGGAGCGTAGCCGAGCTTGAACGCGGCGATCGTGGCCTCCGAGAGGCCGCGCCGTGCGCAGTAGGCACGCCCCGCGTCCGCATCGGCGCCCGTGCGCAGCTGCTCTTGAAAGAAGACCACGGCGGCGGCGTTGGCCTCGTAGATTGCCTCGCGCTCCGAGCGCCGGCGCGCCATCGCCGGCGTCTCCTCCTCCATCTCCACGCCGGCGCGCTTGGCCAGGATGCGCACCGCCTCAGGAAAGCTGACATTCTCCACCAGCTCGATGAACTTGAAGAGTCCGCCGCCTTGACCGCAGCCGAAGCATTTGAAGAAGCCCTTCTCCGCAGCCACGCTGAAGCTAGGCGTGCGCTCGCTGTGGAATGGGCAGAGTCCGAGATAGTCCTTGCCGCGCTTGCGCAGCTGGACGTACGCGCCTACCACCTCCACCAAGGGAAGGCGCGCCTGGATCTCGGTGAGCACAGCGTCAGCGATCGCCACGTAGGCCCCTACCTTCGGAGCCCACGCGGTGGACCACCCTGTTCGCGGCCTGTGGACGCCTGCGGATAACTTGCGTTTCCCGTGGACAGCTTGTGCATGAGTTTGTCGAACATATGTTCGACAAACGGACTAACGCATCCCGCCACGCGGAGAGCCGATTTCACACGGAGGTGAATCGCGCGCGCCCCCGCGCGGGGACTCTTCCTCCCGCTCTCTTCACGCCGTTCTCTCCAAGGGCCGCAGTGGCGGCGCGAAGAGAGCGCGAAGGATGGGCGTGTGAAGCGGATCTTTGATCCCATCCATGGATTCATCGAGCTGGCGGAGACGGAGGTGGCGCTGATGGACAGCGCGCCGTTCCAACGCCTGCGGCGGCTGCGCCAATTGGGTCTGGCCTACCTGGCATTTCCGTCGGCTGAGCACTCGCGCTTCACGCACGCGCTGGGCGCGCTGGCCATGGGCACGCGCGCCATCGAAGCGCTGCGCGCGCACTCTCCGGCATACTTCGCGGACGAAGCCGACTATCAGGAGCAGCGGCGCCTGTTGCGCGTGGCCCTGCTCCTGCACGACTTGGGCCATGGTCCGTTCTCGCACGCCTCCGAGGCCGTGCTCGGAGAGCGCCACGAGGCGCGAACGGAGGAGGTTCTCATGCTGCCGGCGCTGCGCGCCGGCATGGAGCGCGCCGGCGTCAACCCGCGTGAGGTGTTGGGCCTGATCGTCGCCGACCATCCCTCGGCGTACCCCGTGCTGCGCGAGCTGGTCAGCGGCCCCAACCTGGATTGCGATCGTATGGATTATCTCCAGCGCGATGCCTATTTCACCGGCGTCATTGGTGGGCGCTACGATGCGGCGCAGCTGGTCGCATCGCTGCGAGTGTTGAGCGTGGAGGGCGAGCCGCGGCTCGGTATCGACGGCCGCGGTATGGTGGCCCTCGAGC
>JAGWST010000423.1 GCA_028869325.1 bacterium
ATCAACCCGATGATCGTCGATGGTCAGATCCACGGCGGCCTGACGGAGGGCTACGCGATCGCCTTCATGCAGGAGATCCCATACGACGCCGAGGGAAACTGCCTGGCCAGCAACTTCACGGAGTACCTCGTGCCGACGGCGATGGAGACGCCGCACTGGGAGACCGATCGCACGACGACCCCGTCGCCGCACCATCCGATCGGCGCCAAGGGCGTCGGTGAGTCGCCCAACGTCGGCTCGCCGGCAGCCTTCGTGAACGCCGTGGTGGATGCGCTCTCGCACCTGGGCGTCCGGCACGTCGATATGCCGCTCACTCGCGAGCGGATCTGGAGAATTCTGCGCCAGCATGGGGTCGACGAAACATGAAGATCGAGATGAAGGGGGTGGAGCGCGTGAGCGCCACGCCCGAGCAGGCATTGCGCTTCGTGAGCGATCCCAATCGCGTCGGCCCGTGCATGCCCGACCTGCAGAGCTTGCAGATCGCCGACGCCCACCACTTTGTGGCGGTCGTGAGAGTCGGCGTTGGACCCGTGCGCGGAAACTTCAAGATGGACGTGCAGTTGGCGTCCGATCCGGCGAGGCCCAGCGAGCTCGATCTCACCGCGAAGGGCAGCGGCATGGGCAACGGGATGAACTTGCGCAGCCACGTGCGCGTCGTGCCCGTGAGCGACGGCTCGGCCGAACTGCACTGGACGGCGGAGGCCGCCGTCAGCGGGCCGCTCGCCTCGATCGGTGGCCGCTTGCTGCAAGACCAAGCGAGAAAGACCACCGAGAGCATGTTCGCCGCCATCCGTGAGGCGCTGCAGTCGCCGCAGGCCTCGACGGCGTCGTGATCGCCGGCGGTCCGAACGCGGCGCGCCTCTCCGAGCTCTCCCGTGAGCTCGCTGCCGCGGGCGTGCCGTTCGCGCTGGCCACCGTCGTTTATCGCCGGGCTCCGGTCTCTTCGCACATGGGCGACAAGGCGATCGTCACGGGAGACGGGCGCCTCTTCGGCTGGATCGGCGGCAACTGCTCGCAGTCGGTCGTACGGCGCGAGGCGCTCGCCGCCATCGCCACGGGGCAGCCGAAGCTCGTGCGCCTCACGGTCGATGCGGAGCAGATGGCCGCGGAGCGTGCCTCGGTGACGACGATCTCCATGGCCTGCCCCAGCGGCGGCGAGGTCTCGATCTACATCGAGCCACACGTCGCGGCGCCGCAGATCGTCGCCATCGGCGAGACGCCGATCGCGCGCGCTCTGGCACGGATGGCGCCCATCCTCGATTTCGAGGTGACGGTCGCCGGCGCCGGCGAGCTCGATGCGCTGCATTTCGCGCCGATGTCATTCGTCGTCGTGGCGACGGCGGGGCAGTACGACGAAGAGGCGGTGGGTGCGGCGCTGCGCTCGCCGGCGCGCTACGTGGCGCTGGTCGCCAGCCGCCGGCGCGCCAAGAGCGTGCTGGGCGCGCTGGCCTCCACCGGCTTCACGCGCGAGCAGCTGGGGCGCGTCCATTCGCCGGCGGGGCTCGACATCGGCGGCGTCAGCCAGGAGGAGATCGCGCTGAGCATCCTCGCGGAGATCGTCAAAGAGTATCGCCTGTCGCAGCGCGAGCTGATGAGCCGTGCTGAGGAGGTGCGGGTGCGCGACGATGCGGCGGCTCACGATCCCGTCTGCGGGATGGACGTAGAGATCGAGGGCGCGCGCAACCTCGCCGAATACGGCGGAAGCGTCTACTACTTCTGCTGCCCGCGCTGCCGCACGAGCTTCCTCGAGGCACCGGAACGGTATCTCTCGGTGTGAGCGCCGCGTTCCAGACCGTCGAAGAGGTCCAAGCGCTGCTCGCCTCGTCAGGCTACGTTGCCCACTACGGGCTGGCGTCGGCCATCTTCCTGGCCTGCCGCCTGCCGCAGCCGCTCCTGCTGGAGGGAGAGCCGGGTGTCGGCAAGACGGAGCTGGCGCGGGCGCTGGCCGGAGGTTTGGAGACAACATTCATTCGTCTGCAGTGCTACGAAGGTATCGACAGCCGAGAGGCTCTCTACGAGTGGAACTACCTCGAGCAGCTCTTGGAGATCCGCAAGCACGAGTCGGCGCGCGCGCCTGATGAGGGCCGGGAGACCGATCTCTTCACCTGGCGGTTCCTGCAACCGCGCCCGCTGCTGCGTGCGCTGCTCGAGAGCAACGAGAGCCCGGCCGTGCTCCTCATCGACGAGATCGATCGCGCCGACGAGGCTTTCGAAGCCTTTCTGCTGGAGTTCCTCTCCGACTTTGCGATCACGATTCCCGAGATCGGCGGCGTGCGTGCGCGTGTGGCACCTATCGTCGTGATCACCTCCAACCGCACGCGCGAGCTGCACGATGGGTTGAAGCGCCGTTGCCTCTTCCATTGGGTGGAGTATCCGTCACTGGAGCAGGAGCTTGCGATCGTGCAGTTGCGCGCGCCGGAGGTTTTGCCGGAGCTTGCGGCGGCCGTTGCGCTTGCCGTACGGCGGCTGCGGGGTCTGGATCTGCAGAAGCCTCCCGGTGTGGCGGAGAGCATCGCGTGGTCTCGCGCCGTGCGTGCGCTGGGCCGCGATGAGCTGACGCGGGAGGTGGCGCGCCAGACCCTGGGCGTGGTGATCAAGAACCGCGACGATTGGGAGCGCGTCACTGAGTCGCGAGATGCCTGGCTTGCGGGCTGATCTGCGGGACCCCAGGGGCAGCTGCGTGCGCTTCGCGCGGCTGCTGCGCACCCGCGGCGTGCGCGTCGCGCCGGATCAGACGGTGCGCTGGATACGCTCACTGGATCTCATGCGCTCACGGAGGCCGCAGGATCTCTACTGGTCGGGGCGGCTGAATCTGGTCACGGCCCCAGCGCAGCTGGAGACCTACGACGCGCTCTTCCGGGCGTTCTGGGTCACGTTGGAGCACCCGGCGCTGGACGTGCTCGATGGTCGCGACGTACGCCATCTGCCGCATGGGGAACGCGGAGATGCGACGCTCACGAACGCCGATCCCGGCGATTGGGCGTCGTCGCGCGGCGAGCCGCGGGAGGGCGCGGGCTCGGGCCGGGGGCTTCCCGGCATGGAGGCCTGGGCGCGCGTCCAACCCGTGGAGTCGCACGGCACAGAGACGGAAGAGGCCAGCGGCGAGAGCGATCGTGAAGCGGCGCGCGGCCTCTACAGTCCGTTGGAGATCTTGCGCGAGCGGGACTTCGCCGCGTTCTCCGGGGCGGATGTCGCCGCATTGCGGGAGATGTTGCGCGCCGGCGCGTGGTGGGAGCCGCGCATGGCATCTCGGCGGACACGGCCGGCGCTGCACGGCCGGCAGGTGGATCTGCGAGCCACGCTAGGCTCCGTTGCGCGCACGGGCGGCGAGCCCGTGATCGTGCGCCATCGACGCCGCCGGGACGTGTGGCGTAAGTGGGTCTTCCTATGCGACATCTCCGCCTCGATGTTGCCGTACAGCGAGGCCTATCTGCAGTGTCTGCACGCCGTCGTTGCGCGCCGCCCCCGTACGGAGGTCTTCCTCTTCGGCACGCGGCTCACGCGCGTCACGCCGCAGCTCAGGCGCCAGCAGGCCCCAGACGTGGAGGCGTACATGGCGGGCGTGCGCGATTGGCACGGCGGCACGCGCCTGGGCGCATCGCTCGAGGCATTCCTTCGGCAGTACGGACACCGCGGCATGGCGCACGGCGCCGTCGTCTTCGTTCTCTCCGATGGGCTCGATCAGGGCGAAGCGGGTCACGTCTCCGGCGCGATGCGTCGGCTGCGCCATCTAGCCTACGCGGTCGTGTGGATCAACCCGCTCAAGAAGTCTCCGCGTTACGCGCCGTTGGCCCGCGGCATGGCGGAGGCCATGCCCTACATCGACGAGTTCGCATCGGGGCACAGCCTCGCCACGCTTGCGAAGGCGCTGTCCGCAGCGGCATCGTGTTCGCCCGGCTCCAAGCGCTCGCCGGAGCTCCCCATTGGCGCTCGACCCGCGCGAGGGTCCGTCGGACCGGCCCGCCAGGCGTTGTTGACGTGGGCAGGTGGCTACGAGTAGAATGGCGGGGCCGTGTTCGGCAGCGGGCCTGTAGCTCAGCGGTAGAGCGGCCGGCTCATAACCGGCTGTGCGCAGGTTCGAATCCTGCCGGGCCCACCAGACCGCGATCGCGGCGCCATCGTCTATCGGCTAGGACATCGCCCTTTCAAGGCGAAAAGACGGGTTCGATTCCCGTTGGCGCTACCAGGAAAAGCCCGTCGTGTCGGGCTTTTTTGATGCCCGGATGGCTGCGGTCGGCCTAGAGGTTGGTCATGACTTCCGGGAACGGCCTGCGCAAACCGCTCGAGCCGCTCGCCGAGGCGGTCGATGCCCTCGCGCTGCGCGTCGGCCAACAGGTGTCCGTAGACGGCAAGCGTGGTCGTTGGGCTGCTGTGCCCAAGGATCGCTGCCGTGGTCGTCACGTCAACGCCTGAGGTGAGCAGGTGGGTCGCGGCCGTGTGGCGCGCATCGTGCAGCCGCGTCGTCGAGACGCCGGCCTTCGTGGCGATCCGCTTGTAGGCGCACGTGGCAGCCATCGGCGTCACCCGGCAACCGAGCTCGTTGGCGAAGATGGCGCCCTCGTCTTGGTACGCCTCGCCGGCGACCAGCTTCTCCTGCGCCTGGAATGCGTGCTGCTTGCGCAGGGCGACGATCGCGAGATTCGAGAGCGGGACCACGCGCACGCGATCGGTCTTGGTGCTCTTCATCCTGAGGCCGCCGCGCGTCTGGCCGAGACTCCTGCGGATGCGAAGCGTGCGCCGGTCGAAGTCCACATCGGACCAATCGAGCGCGCAGAGTTCGCCGCGTCGGGCGCCGGTCGAGAGCGCGACGGTTACGAGCGTTTCCCAGTGCGACCCCTTCGCCGCAGCCAGGACGCGGCCGATCTCGTCGGCGTCGAGTGCCTTCGCGGCCGACTTGGGGATCTTCGCGGTCCGCACCTTCGCGCACGGATTGATGGCGATCGTTTCCTGCCCGACCGCCCAATTCAACGCGGCGTTGAGCAACGCGCGGCAATGAAAGAGCGACTTCGGACCGAGCCCCTGGCCGTTCGCGCCGCCCTCCGTGCTCAAGCGCGACAACCAGCGGTTGATCGCCTTCGGCTTCAGCTCGACGAGGCGCAACGTCCCGAGGTGCGGCAGCACGTAGAGCCGGGCGACGTCGTCATAGCGTTCCATCGTCTTAGCTGCCCGGTGGAGGCGACGGCGATCGGCAAGGTAGTCCTCGATGATCTCCTTAACCGTCACGCTTGCCGAGGGGCGAGTAAGACCTTTCTCGCGCTCGCTGACCGCGTCGCGTTCGGCGCTCTCAGCCGCCTCCTTCGTGCGGAAGCTGCCGATGTACTGACGACGCCGGCGTCCGCCTTCGGTCGTGTCGAGAACGACGACGTAGCGGTCATGCCGCCGGCGGCGTCCGCCTTCCGGCTTGGGCGTATCGCTACGGGACTTGCGCTTGTAGATGCTCATCGAGGACGCCTCTTTCGTGAGTTTGGCTGATCTTCAAAGCGGTTGGGGTGCAGATGCGGCGTCGATCGCGGAGGTGCGATCTCCGACACCCACTCGGCGACATATCGCACGACGGTCCCCCACGCAGCGCTGACGCGGCGCTCTATCCGTCCGTGCCCCGCGGCGAGCGTATAGTCGAGGAAGAGCCATGCAGCGTGCAGTCTAGTGCCCTCCATCGTCGGCGGCGGTATCGGCAGCCGCGGAATGGCGCCCTTGAGCTTGGGCCAGCACGTACGGGCTGCGTTATCCAAGCGGCGCGCGCCGGCGGAATCCGCGCTGAGGCGCCGTCGCTCAAGCGTATACACGGCCCGATCGGCGCCGAGAGCATGCTCGAAATCATTGGGCGCGAAGGTCGCGCTCGCGTAGAGCGCTACGCGCTGACGGCCACCGGCGAGCCAAAGACCATGGAGCAGGCAGAGTGCGTGCTGGTGGTACCCGGCCCTCCCGAGGCCGAGGAGCCAATCACATTCGAGCGCAGCGAGGCAACGCCGAACTGTGTCGGGCTCAGGGGCTTGGCCATCTTTTTGGGCCCAGCGCTCGATCTTTTTCCGCCACGCTTCTGCGCTATCTCCTGCGGGGTCGCGGTCGTGGATGCAGGCGCCAAGCGCCTTCACGTTGCCGATCTGAGCGCCCGGAAGGCGTTCGACCTCGACAAGTAAAGGGCGTGCCGCAGCGTCCGCCGCTACGCAGTGCACAAAGTAGGACAACCAACGTCCACGGACGTACTCGCGCATTCCGGCGGAAGACCGTGCCATCGTGGATGTATTCGGGACATTGGGTCCTGAACCCTGCCGCCCGGGCCCACTATGATCGGCTTATGGGCGCATCCCCGCGAAACC
>JAGWST010000424.1 GCA_028869325.1 bacterium
TCGACCTGGGCATCAAGACGATGCGCATCATCTCCAACAATCCGCGTAAGATCCACGGTCTGGGCGGCTACGGCCTGGAGATCGTCGATCGGGTACCGCTGAAGACGGGGCCTCAAGAGCACAACGCGCGCTATCTGGATACCAAGCGCGAGAAGCTGGGTCACCTGCTGGATGAGTACAATCAGCCGGCGCGCGCAGCGGGGGGGCGATGAGGCGCGAGCGGGTCGAACCGAATCTGATCGGCGTCGGACGCGGCAAGCGCGTGGCCATCGTCGCCGCACGATTCTACGGCGATTTGGCGGACCAGCTGGAGGACGGGGCTCGACGGGCCCTGGCCGCCGCGGGGGTCGCCGCCGAGGACGTGCACGCCTTCCGGGTGCCGGGCTGCTTCGAGATTCCGCTGGCCTCGCTCAAGGCCGCGCGGCGCGGCTTCGACGCCGTCGTGGCGCTGGGCGTGGTGATCCGCGGTGAGACGCCGCACTTCGAGTTCGTCGCATCCGAATGCGCCCGAGGCATCATGGACGTCCAGTTGGAGAGCGGCGTGCCGATCGGTTTCGGCATCCTGACCACCGAGACGAGGGCGCAGGCCGAGGAGCGGGCCGATCCCGAGCGCGGGGACAAGGGCTTCGAAGCCGCCTCCGCGGCGCTCTCACTGCTGGCGCTTCAACCGTGAGGGCCACAGGCTCGACATTTGTCGATAGGTTGGCGCTCCTCCGCGTTGTAAGATAGCGGCTATGTCCGTGCGTCAATACGTCATCGTCGGCAATGGCTTCGCCGGAACCTCGGCGGCCCAGACTCTGCGCGCGATCGACCCCGAGTGTGCCGTCGCGCTGATCGGAAACGAGCCGCACACGCTCTACAACCGCATCTCGCTGCCGCCGTTTCTCCGCCGCCAGCTGCCCCTGCCCAAGGTCTTCATCCGCGATCGAGCATGGCACGATCAGCACAAGATCGATCTGCACCTCGAGACGCTCGTGACGCGCGTCGATCCACAGGAGCGCGTGGTCTACACGGAGGCCGGTGCGGCGTTCCCGTACGATGCGCTCTTGATCGCCACTGGCGGGCGCCCCAATCTCATCGCGGCGCCGGGCGCCGGCGGCGCGCGCAACATCTACAACTTCCAGTTCCTGGAAGAGGCGATCGCCATCGACAAGGAGCTCGAGAGCGCGAAGACCGGCGTCGTGATCGGCGGCTCGTTCATCGGCTACGAGTTGGCGGAGGCCTTCGTGGCGCGCGGCGTCGAGACGCACTGGGTGATCCGCGCCGATCGTTTCCTCAACGGCCAGCTCGACGACGAAGCGGCACGCCTGGTGGATCACGCCGCGCGTGAGGTCGGCGTCAAGGTGCACTACAACGAGACGGTCGTGGAGATGGAGCGCGAGGGCGATCGCGTCACGGCGGTGAGCCTCAAGGGCGGCGAGCGCATCCCCTGCCAGATCGTCGGTGTTGGGCTGGGCCTGGCGATCTCGACGGAGCTGTTGGCCGGCAGCGGCGTGGACCTCAACGTCGGCGTTCTCACCGACGAGTACCTGCGGACCAACGTGCCCGGCATCTTCGCCGCCGGCGACGCGGCCGAATTCTTCGACCCGGTGAGCGCTCTTCACGCCCGTGTTGGCACCTGGAACAACGCCGGCGCGCAGGGCAAGACGGTGGCACAGTCGATGGCCGGCAATCTCACGGCCTTCCACGATCCCGCCGAGTACTCGAGCCTGCTCTTCGCAGGCCAGATGATCGTGCAGTTCGGAGTCTCCCCGCGCCAGCAGCCGGCGGTCGAGACCGAACGCGAGTTCGATATCGAGGGGCGCAGCTACCGCTGCCTGCACTTCCACGGCGACCGCTTGGTCGGCGGCGTCCTGCTCGGCAAGAAGAACCGCGCCGGACTGAAGAAGTACTTAGAGTTGATGAAGGCCGGCGGAGCCGTGAATGGCCAGGATCGCCGAGCCATGCTCGCCTGGCGCGCGTAGCGGCTCGATCCCGTTACCAAAGCACAGGAGGGCAGGAGGAGCGGGCGCCCGGCGCGCCCTATACTTCGTGCGAGTGCCGAGACTTCGTCTCGGCGCCTTAGCCCTATCCCCTCGCGTCGGGTGCGGCGAGAGATCGCGGAGCCGCCCATGCAAGACAAGACGCTCACCTGTAAGGACTGTGCCAAGCCGTTCGTCTTCTCTGTCAGGGATCAGCAGTTCTACGCTCAGAAGGGTTTCGAGCACGAGCCGCAACGCTGCCGTGACTGCCGCAACGCGCGCAAGAACGCTCGGGCGGCAACCGGCGATGCCTCCACACGCGAGCTCTTCGACGTGGTCTGCGCGGAGTGCGGCGTGCCGACACAGGTGCCGTTCCGGCCGCGCGACACGCGCCCCGTCTACTGCCGCGATTGCTTCCAGACGCACGGGAGTCAGCTCACCCGCGCGTAGAAGGCCCGGCCCATGAAGCCGGAGCCGCTCCCACAACGGGAGAGCCAGTTCGAGACGCTGCTCTGGCGTGCGCGCCTCTTCGTGCTCATCCCCGTCGTCTTCACGTTGATCGCGGCGGTCGCGGCCTCGGTCGAGGGCGCCGCGACGGTGGTGCAGGGCGTGATCGCGGGATTCCTCGGCCACACGAACGAGTCGACGCTATGGTTCCTGCAAGGGCTGGATATCTTTCTGCTGGCGACGATTCTCTACGTGGGCTCTATCGGGCTCTACGAGTTGTTCATCTCGCGCTTGGAGCCTCCGCCGGGTAACGGCCCGCGGCGTCTACCGTCTTGGATGGTGATTCGGACGGTCGACGATCTCAAACAGAAAGTCGCCAGCGTCGTCACCATCGTCATCGCCATCACCTACCTCTCGGAGCTGAGCCGTTGGGCCGAAGGGGAGAGCACGCTGTTGCGCTCGTCGCTGGATGCGCTCTGGCTCTCGCTGGGCGTCTCCGCCGCCATGCTGAGTCTGATCTTCTTCGCGCGCCGAATCGGCGAGCAAGAGGGGCACCGCCCGGGGAGCGAGGAGTCCGCAGGATGAAGCCCGTGACTTGGGACGGCGAGGCCGTCGCCTACATCGATCAACGTGAGTTGCCTGGGCGCGTCGTCGAGGGCCGCGCGGCGACGACGGACCAGGTGGTGGAGGCCATCGCCTCGCTGGCCGTGCGCGGGGCCCCGCTGATCGGCGTCTTTGGCGCCTACGGAGTGGCGCTGGCGGCGCGCCGCGGGAGGCAGGGGGCGGCGTTGCGCGAGGAGGCGCTGCGCA
>JAGWST010000425.1 GCA_028869325.1 bacterium
AACGCCTCGCCGTCTTTCGCGAGCGCTTCGACCATCTGCGCGCCGGCAGCGTCAACGAGCCGCGAGGCGCCGATCCGGTGGTCGGTGCGCTGCTCTGCGAGCCGAGCGATGCGTCGTGCTGTGCGGGCGTGATCTTTTTCAATAACGTCGGCTACCTGGGGATGTGCGGCCACGGAACGATCGGCGTGGTGACGGCGCTTGCGCACCTGGGGCGCATCGCCCCCGGCGAGCATCGCATCGAGACGCCGGCTGGCGTGGTGACGGCGCGGCTGTTGGAGAGCGGCGCCGTCAGCGTGGCCAGCGTCGCCAGCTATCGCACCGCTGCCGCGGTCGCGCTCGAGATTCCCGGCCACGGCACTCTCCGCGGTGACGTCGCTTACGGCGGCAACTGGTTCTTCCTGGTGGAGGATCACGGTCAGGACCTGCGCCTCGAGCGCATCGGGCAGCTTACCGAGTTCGCCTGGCGCGTGCGCCGTGAGCTGGAGACCAGCGGAGTCACCGGGCCAGGCGGTGAGGTGATCGACCACGTCGAGCTCTTCGGGCCGCCGCTCTCCCCTGACGCCGACAGCCGCAACTTCGTTCTCTGCCCGGGCAAGGCGTACGATCGCTCCCCGTGCGGCACCGGCACCAGCGCAAAGCTGGCGTGTCTGCACGCGGACGGCAAGCTCCCGCCTGGGAAGATCTGGCGGCAGGAGAGCATCATCGGCAGCCGCTTCGAGGGCGCCTACGAGCTGCGCGACGGCGAGCTGCATCCGACGATCACCGGGCGCGCGTTCGTCACCGCCGAGGCGACGCTGATCTTCGACGCCTGCGATCCGTTCCGCTGGGGCATCCGAGCGTGAGCGGGCGCACCGACGTCTTGATCGTCGGCGGCGGGATCGTCGGCGCCGCGTGCGCCGCGGCGTGCGCGCAAGCCGGGCTCACCGTGGCGCTGGTCGAGGCCGATCTGGCGGTGGGGATGGATGCGACGGCGGCGGGCATGGGACAGATCGTGGCGATGGACGGCTCGCCGGCCGAGCTCGCGTTGACGCGTTACTCGCAACGCCTCTGGGACGACCTCGCGCGAAGCCTGCCGGAGGACTGCGAGTACGAGCGCTGCGGGACGCTCTGGATCGCGGCGGACGACGACGAGATGGAGGAGGCTGCGCGCAAGGCCACACGCTATCACGAGCATGCTCTCCAGGCCGAGCTGCTGGAGCAGCGCGACCTCTACGCGCTGGAGCCCGCGCTTCGCCCGGGCCTTGCCGGCGGGTTGTGCGTGCCCGGCGACAGCATCCTCTACGCGCCGCGCGCGGCGGCGGCGTTGCTGGCGGAGGCGGAGCGCCATGGCGCGCGCGCGCTCTTCGGGTGCCGCGTGCGCGCGCTGCACGAAGGAGAGGTTGAGCTCGACGACGGTGCGCGCATGGCGGCGCGGACGGTGGTGCTGGCAACGGGAGCGCGCGCGGCGGAGCTGATCCCGGAGCTCCCAATTCGCCCGCGCACGGGGCACTTGGTCATCACGGAGCGCTATCCCGCTCTCGTGCGCCACCAGCTCGTTGAGTTGGGTTACGTGAAGAGCGCGCACGGAACGGATGCCGACTCGGTGGCCTTCAACCTCCAGCCGCGCCCGACGGGCCAACTCTTGATCGGCTCGTCGCGGCAATACGGGCGCGCCGATCCCGCCGTCGACCGCGTCATCGTTGCACGGATGCTGAAGCGCGCGATCGCCTATCTGCCCGTCCTGCACGGGCTGGATGCGCTGCGCGTGTGGACGGGGCAGCGCGCAGCGACGCTCGACGGGCTGCCGTATATCGGCCCCTGCCCTGGGCGCGCGTGGCTCTTCGTAGCCGCGGGGCACGAAGGCCTGGGCATCACCGCGGCGCTCGCGACGGCGCGCCTGCTGAGCGATCACCTGCTCGGCCGTGCCCCCGAGATCGCGCCCGAGCCCTACTCGCCCGCCCGTGCATGGCTCGAGACGGTTGTTCGTGCCTGAGCGGATCGCGCTGCACGTGAACGGCCGCCATGTCGAGGTCGACCGCGGCAGCACGGTCTTGGCGGCGCTGGCCGTCGCGGGCGTGGCGATCTGCCGGCGTTCCGTGCAGGGCGAGCCGCGCGGCGCGCTGTGCGGCATAGGCGTCTGCTTCGAGTGCCGCGTGACGATCGACGGCGTCGCGCACCGGCGCAGTTGCCAGATCCTCTGTCGCGAGGCGATGGAGGTGCGCACCGATGGCTGAGCGGCGCACGGAGGTCTTGGTGATCGGCGCGGGGCCCGCGGGGCTGGCCGCGGCTGCGGCGGCCGCCGCCTGCGGGCGGCGCGTGTTGCTGGTGGACGACAACGCTGATCCCGGCGGACAGATCTGGCGCGGTGAAGGGCGTGCGCATCTGGCCGTCCCCGCACGCTTCGAGGTGCGTTGCGGCGTGCGCGTGGTGGATGCCTGCGGGGCGAGCGCCGTGCTCGCGGAGAGCGCCGGCGGCGTCGAGCGGCTCACCTTTGACCGCCTGGTGCTGGCGACGGGCGCGCGCGAGCGGTTTCTTCCCTTTCCGGGCTGGACGCTGCCCAATGTCGTGGGCGCGGGCGGCCTGCAAGCGATGGTGAAGGGCGGGGTGCCGATCGCCGGCAAGCGCGTGGTGATCGCCGGCAGCGGGCCGCTCTTGCTCGCGGTTGCCGCCTACCTGCGCTCGCGCGGGGCGCGCAGCCTGCTGATCGCCGAACAGACCGGCCGGCTGCGGCTCGCGCGCTTTGTCCTCGGCCTAGCCGGCGCTCCGCAGAGGCTGCGCCAGACGCTGGAGCTGCGCCGCGCGCTAGCGGGCGTGCCCCTCTTGACCGATGCGTGGCCGCTGAGTGCGCACGGCGCGGGACGTCTCGAAGAGATCCGGCTGCGGACACGGCGTGGAGAGCGCGGTGAGCGCTGCGATCTGCTGGCCTGCGGTTTTGGCTTGGTTCCAAACACGGAGCTGGCGGCGCTCTTGGGCTGCAGAGTCGAGGCCGGATGCGTCGCCGTCGACGAGCACCAGGCAACCAGCGTCGCAGGAGTCTATGCCGCGGGCGAGATGACGGGCATCGGCGGCCTGGATCTCTCGCGGATCGAAGGCGAGATCGCCGGCTATGCCGCCGGCGGCGACGAGCGCAAGGCCCGTGCGGGATTGGGCCCACGGAGGCGGGCGCGCCGCTTCGCGCGCGCGCTGGAGCGCGCCTTCGCGCTGCGCGAGGAGCTGCGCGAGCTGCCCGATGCGCGGACGTTGCTCTGCCGCTGCGAGGATGTCAGCGTAGGACGCGCCGCGCGATACCCATCGTGGCGCGCGGCCAAGCTGCACACACGCTGCGGCATGGGCGCCTGCCAGGGACGCATCTGCGGCGCAGCCGCCGCGTTTCTCTTCGGGTGGCGTTGCGAGCACGCGCGTCCGCCCGCCTCTCCCGCTCGTATCGCTACCCTTGCCGCTCAGCACGAGGTATGAGATGAAGATCGATTGGCACGGCGTCCTGCCGGCCGTCACCACGCCTTTCGATGCCGCGCTCGGCGTCGATCACCCCTTCCTCGCCAAACATCTCGCGTGGTTGATCCAGCATGGCTGTCGCGCAGTCGTACCGCTCGGCTCACTGGGCGAGGGCGCGACCCTCTCGTTCGACGAGAGGGTCGCCGTTCTCGAAACCTCGCTGCGGGCCGCCGGCGAACGCGCCC
>JAGWST010000426.1 GCA_028869325.1 bacterium
CCGGCCTCGCGCGCCGCCGCCACCAGTGCCGAGCCGGGATCGCTGACGCCGGGCATGCCGGCGTCGCTCACCACGGCGATCAGCTTCCCCGCCGCGGCCGACGCAAGCAGCTTGGGACCCGCCGTGCGGGCGTTGTGCTCGTGATAGGAGTAGAGCGGCTTGCCGGTGATGGCAAAGTGGGAGAGCAGCTTACGCGTGCGGCGCGTGTCCTCGCAGGCGATGGCGTCGGCGGCGCGCAGCGTCTCCAGACCGCGCAGCGTGATGTCGCCGAGATTTCCGAGCGGCGTGGGAATCAGAACGATGCGTCCAGCGGACGGAGCGGAGGCCTCCACGCCGGGACGTTCGAAGAGCGAGGCCATGCGCACCTCCGCCACCCTCGAGCTTCGAGGCCACCTGATCGACTCCGGTATCTTCCAGCGCGTCCTCGAAGCGATGGCCGATGCCGATGCGGAGTACACCATCGACGTCTTCGACGTCGGCCATACCAAGACCGATCCCAGCTACGCGCGCGTGACCGTCTTCGGCTTGGATGCGGAGCCGTTTGCCGCCTTGCTCGACGAGCTGCGCGCGGCCGGCGGGACGGTGCTCGAGGATGCCGACGCGCGCACCCAGCAGGCGCCGGCCGACGGCGTGCTGCCCGATGACTTCTATGCCACCACGAATCTGGAGACGGAGGTGCGCCTGGGCGGCGTCTGGATCCCGGTGGCGCTGCCGGAGATGGATTGCGCCATCGTCCTGCGCGATGGCGCGCCGGTCACGCTGGCGGGCTACGACGTGCGCGCCGGCGACACCGTGGTGGTGGGTCACGAGGGCGTGCGCGTCAAGCCGCTGGAGCGGCCGCGCAGCCGCGCCGTCTTCGAGTTCATGTCGAGTGCGGTCTCCAGCGAGAAGCCCAAGGAGTCGCTGGTCGCGGAGATCGCGCGCGAGCTGCGCGCGGCGCACGAGGCGGGCAAGCGCGTTCTCGTGGTCGGCGGTCCGGCCATCGTCCACACGGGGGCGGCGCGCTACCTGGCGGCGCTGATTCGGGAGGGGCACGTCAACGCGCTCTTTGCCGGCAACGCGATCGCCGTGCACGATATCGAGTCGCAGTTCTTCGGGACCTCGCTGGGCGTCGATCTCGATAATGCCTATCCTGTGGAGCACGGCCACGTGCACCATCTGCGCACCGTCAACCGCATCCGCGCCCTGGGCGGCATCCGCGCGGCGATCGACCGCGGGGTGCTGCGCGGTGGCATCATGTACGAGGCATACAAGGCCGGCATCCCCGTGGTGCTGGCGGGCTCGGTACGCGACGACGGCCCCCTGCCGGACGTCATCACCGACGTCGTGGCCGCACAGCGCGCGATGCGGGCCGTGGTGCCGGAGATCGGCGTGGCATTGATGATCAGCACGTTGCTGCACTCGATCGCCGTGGGCAACATGCTGCCGGCAAGCGTTCGCGTGGTGAACGTCGATATCAATCCCGCCAGCGTGACCAAGCTCTCCGATCGTGGCTCGTTCCAGACCATCGGCTTGGTGACCGATGCCGCCGCCTTCCTGCGCGAGCTCTGCGCCGCGCTGAAGGTGAGTGTGGAGCCGCCTTCGCCGGCCTCCCCCGCGGGCAAGCTGGCTTAGGCTCCGATCGGGCCCCTCGGCCGGCATAGGCCGAGCCTCTCGATCCATAGGCCGCCGTCCATGGCTCGTACACCGCACGGGCGGTACGCTCATACCATGTCCGCACGAGAACCGGCGACCCGTCTTCCCGCTGAAGCCGGCGGGGTGCTCCCCGGCCTGGCGCTGACCGCCGCGATCGCCGCGCTGGCGGTGTGGCTGCACGGCTTCTCACCCCTGGGCGCGCTCAGCCCCCTGATTCTGGCCATCGCCCTTGGCACGCTGGTGCGCAACACCATCGGCACGCCTGCCATCGCACAGCCCGGCGTCACCTTCTCGCTCAAGCGCGTGCTGCGGCTGGCCATCGTCTTGCTGGGCCTCCAGCTCAGCTTGGTACAGGTGGCGCAGGTCGGCGCGCGCGGGCTGATCATCGTCATCGGCTCGCTGGTGGCGACCTTTCTCTTCACGCAGTGGGCGGGGCGCCGTCTGGGCATCGATCGCAGGCTGGCGCAGCTCATCGCCGCCGGCACCTCGATCTGCGGCGCATCGGCTGTCATCGCCACCAACGTGGTCACGGAAGGGCGCGACGAGGACGTGGCTTACGCGGTAGCGATGGTGACGGTCTTCGGCGGCACCTCGATGTTCCTCTATCCGCTGCTGCCGGGGGTGTTGCATCTCTCGCCCCAGGCGTTTGGCGTGTGGGCGGGAGCCTCCATTCACGAGATCGCGCAAGTCGTGGCTGCCGCCTTCCAGGACGGCAAGACCGCCGGCGAGATCGCCACCATCAGCAAGCTCACGCGCGTGATGATGCTGGCGCCCGTGATAGTTACGCTGGGCATGCTGGCCGTCTCCTCGCGGCGCAAGGACGAAGACGGCGGCGCGTTCGATCTGCGCGCGGTGCCGATACCGTGGTTCGTCTTGGGCTTCGTCGTGTTGATCGTGGTCAACAGCTTCGATGTGATCCCGCAGACACTACGCGCGGCCGTGGTAAGCGGCAATCAATTCCTGCTGGCGCTGGCTCTGGCGGCCATGGGGCTGGAGACCAGCGTCGCCAAGCTGCGCCGCGAGGGCCTGCGGCCGTTCGTCCTGGGTGCGCTTGCGTGGATCTTCATCGCTGCCTTCAGTCTCGCCCTCGTGCGCGCGCTCTACTGACGTGCTAGCGTGCGCCGTCGATCTCGAGCGCCACGCCGTGGAGCGCCGCGACGAAGGCCTCGACGGCCGGCGTCGGCGCGAGATCGCGACGCCGGATCACGCTCATCGTGCGCTCGATGCGCAGATCGCTGACATCGATCTCGCACAGACTCGGCGACTGCTCCGACGTGAGGGGTGAGATCCACGAGATCCCAAGACCCGCGGCGACGGCGACGCGAATGGCCTCGGCGCTGCCGATCTCGAGCGTGCGCGCGAAGGCCAGACCCGCGTCGTGCAGCGCGCTCACGACGGCCTCGCGCGTCCCCGAGCCGCGCTCGCGAAGGATCAGCGTCTCGCCCAGCAGCGCGCGGGCCTCGACGCGCCGGTTCGCCAGCGGATGATTCGCCGCCGACATACATTGCAGCAGGTCGCGGTGGAACGGCGCGACGAGCAGCTCCGTGCGCTGGACGGATCCCTCGACGACGCCGATGTCGACCAGCTCGTCGGCCGTGAACTCGATCACCTCGGCGGTATTTGCGATGCGCAGCTCGACGGCGAGCTGCGGGCGCGTATCACGCAGGCGCAGCAGCGCGAGCGGCGCGAGGAAGGCGCCGGTGGTCAGGCTTGCGCCGACCAGCAGCCGTCCGCCGGTACCCGATCGGTGATCGGCGACGGCCTTGGACGCCCGCTCCGCCTCGATGCGAAGCCGCCGTCCGATGGCGGCTAGCGTCTCACCCAGGGCCGTCGGCGCGACGCCGCGACCGCGTTGCACGATCAACGGCATGCCGCAGGCTTCGGCCAGCTCTTTGATCTGCTGCGAGACGCTGGGCTGGCTGATGTCGAGCTGCTCGGCGGCGCGCGTGATGCTGCCTTGCTCCACGACGTGCGAGAGCGCGATGAGCTGGTGGAGGCTGAGGCTCTTCTCGGCCATGCGCGCTGCTTCGGCCTGCGCGCGCTCTAGCCCCGGCTGGTGGTGGCCCCGGCGCGCGAAGGATGCTGGGATGGCGTGGCGTATGGCGGGATGCGAGATGAGGGCGCAGTGATGACAGGCTGGCTGCTGGCCGGGACCACGTTCTTGGCCTCGGGCGTGGAGGCGGTGGAGGCGCTGACGATCGTGCTTGCCGTCGGCTTCGCGCGCTCGTGGCGGCCGGCGCTCTCGGGCGCCGCGTGGGCAACGATCGCCATTCTCGCCATCATCGCCATCTTGGGACCGGCCATCATCCACTACGTGCCGCTGGCCGCGCTCAAACTGGGAGTCGGGCTCTTTCTGATGCTCTTCGGCCTGGCCTGGCTGCGCAAGGCCGTGCTGCGCTACAGCGGCCGCAAGAGCCTCCATGATGAAGAGGCGATCTACCGCCGCGAGTACGACGCGCTGTGCGCGGGAGGCGCTGCTGCCCCACGGGGTGACCGCATTGGCTTCTTGACCGCCTTCAACGGTGTCTTCCTCGAAGGCTTGGAGGTCGCCGTCATCGTCGTCACCTTCGGTGCCGCGGGCGCGCACGGCTTCGTCTGGTCGGCGCTCGGCGCGGCGGCCGCGGCC
>JAGWST010000427.1 GCA_028869325.1 bacterium
CCGCGATCGACGGCGGCGGCAAGCCACCATGGCCCGCTGCGATGCTCCGCCTCGATGCCTAGCCGCGGCTGCTGCAGCGCCAGATCGTCGCGGCCCACCGTCATCGCGTAGATGCCGAAGGGCACGGCAGTGATCAAGCGCTGCTGCGGCGACTGCTGCAGCGGCAGCTCCAGCAGCCCCGCGCGGTAGATGATCCCGCTGCGATCGTCGTAGCTGGCGAGGTAGCCAAGAAAGAGCCCCGCCGGCCCGCCGCCGGCGCCGAGGTTCTCGTGGACGAAGGCCTCCACGTGGCCGATCTCCGCCGCCCCGAGCAGGATGCCGCCTCCCGTCGTGCGCCGCGTGTCCGGCGGCGAGACGTTGCTCTGATACGACTCTTGGTAGCGTAGCGCGATGGGGATGCTGCCGTGCTCGGGGAGCGGCAGGCGGTAGCCGCGGTCGCGGAAGGCGCGTCCAAAGGAGCTCAGCTCCGGCAGTACCGAGTGGCAGGTCTCGCACGAGAGATGGTAGCGCTCGGCAAAGATCGGCACGGCCGGCGCGCGTGCCGGCGGCACGGCGGCAAGCATCGCAGCCGCCACGACGAGCACGGAGGCGATGCGCTTACTTCGCAACGATGGCACCTCGCATGGGCGAGCCGTAGTGGAAGAAGCAGCCGTAGAGGTAGACGCCCGGCGCGCTCACCAGCAACGGCGCAGACGAGGCTCCGGCCTGCAGCTCTCCACTGCTCCAGCCCGCGTCGCCGAGGTGCGCGCCGCTGGCCTGCAGCGCCGCCGTCGAGAACGGGCTGGAGAGAGGAAACGCGCTGCCGGAGATCGCGCTGGCCGTATGCGGAAAGCTCTCGCTGTTGTGGAAGACGATCGCCGTCCCCACCGCCACGTTGCTGGGATTCGGCGCGTAACCTGCCAGCACGCCGAACGTCCCCTGGAACGGCGCATGTCCCGTGAGATTGACGTCGATCGTCTGAAGAGGTGTGCCCGCGGGCGGCGGCGCGCCGCCGCCGTTCAGCGCCACGGCGTTTGGCGTACAGGCGGCCAGCGCCAAGGCAGCCGCACAGACCCCAAGCAGGCTCCTCATGGCGGGAGCCTAGCGGAACTTTCTGAGGGAAACCTGTATCAGCGAGCGCGTAGCTGGCGCAGCACGTCATCGCAGAGCAGGCGCATCGAGGGATCGTTCGCCACCTGACGCGCTTTGGCGTAGGCGCGCGCGGCCGCCGTGCGGTCGCCTGCGCGTAGGGCGATGCTGCCCAGCAGGAAGTAACCCTTGGCAAAGGCCGGGGCCAGCGCCACCGCATGCTGCGCCTCGACGCGCGCGTCGTCCAGACGTCCCGCGTGCAGCAGCGCCAAGCCTAAGTTATAGCGCAGCGAGGCGACGTTGGCGTTCCCCGGCAGCAGGCTGGCAAAGGCGTTGGAGGCCAGCTCGTACTGGCCGTCGAGCAGCGCGGCGTAGCCCTCTTGAAAGCGCGCGAGCGCGGAGCTCGGCGCGCTCGCGCGCATCGCGCGCGCGTCGCGTTGCGCGTCCGCGTATCTGCGCCGCTGCAGATCGACGTAGACCAGGCCCAGCCATGCCGGCACGATCCCTGGGTCACGTGTCAGCGCGGTGTCGAAGGCGCGCCCGGCATCGTCGTAGCGCCCCGTGCGCGCCAGCACCAGGCCGAGGTCGTAGTAGGCCGTCGAGCCCTGCGGCTCGTCGGGATCGCGCGCGATCGCGGCGCGAAATTTGGCCTCGGCGCCGGCCATATCGGAGCGCTGGTAGAGCGCGAAGCCCTCGTTGATCTCCACGAATGCGCGCCGGGTCTGCGCCTGTCGCCCGATGTCGACGTTCTCTCGGCCCTGGGTCGAGGGCGGCGGCGGCGTCTCCGTCCCGTAGGGTGCCGCGCCCGCCGCGGCCGGCAGCCACACCAACAGCAGCAAGGCCGGCAGGGCCGACTTCACGGACGGGGGCTCGCGCCCGCCGCCGGCCCGCCGTGCTGGGCTGGGAAGACCGGATCGAGCGTGGCCGACTCGGCCTCGAGCTCCGGCCAGCAATCCCACGCCTTGCGCCCGGCCGCCGAGATCGGACCGAGCAGCGCATGGTCGGGAGCCTCGGGGGTCAGACCGCGCGCGGCGGTCTGCCATCCGACCGGACCGGCTGGGGCCACGGCCCGGGCGGCCACCACCACGCCGCAGGTCAGAACGGCGGCGAGCAGGGCAAGCAGTATGAGAAAGCGGGTCATCGTCGCTCCCTAGCCTACCGTCCAGGTCTGCGGAGTCCCTGAAAGGCGGGCTCCCTACGACGTGTGAAGCGGCAGCCGCAGCGTGAAGGTCGCGCCTGCCCCCGTTTCGCTCTCAGCCGCCAACGTGCCTCGATGGGCGGCGGCGATCCAACGGCAGATCGCCAGGCCCAAACCCGCTCCACCCTGACCGTCAACCGCGTCGATACGCACGAACGGCTCGAAGATCTCGCCCAGGTGCTCGCGCGCGATTCCGCGCCCCGTGTCGCGAACCTCCAGCAGCACCTGACCGCCCTCGGCGCGCACGCCGATGCAAATCTCACCGCCCGCCGGCGTCGCTCGCAGCGCGTTGGCCACCAGATTGCCGGCCAGCGCCAGCAGCCGCTCACGATCACCCAGCACCGGCGCGAACTGCTCGCCGCCGTCGCGGGCAAGCGAGACCCCCCCGGCGCGGGCGGCCTCGGCGAAGCGCCGAACGGTCGCCGCGGCGACCTCTTGCAGGTCCACCGGCTCGAGCGTGACGGCGGATTCTCCGGCGGGGCGCGCAAGGGTGAGGAGATCGCCGGCCAGGCGCCCCATGCGGAGCGCCTCCTCGACGATCGCCGCCAGCGCGGCGCGCGCCTCCACCTGGTCGCCGCTGCGCAGCGCCGTCTCCGCCTCGGCGGCGATGACGGTGATCGGGGTGCGCAGCTCGTGCGAGGCCTGCGCGGCAAAGCGCCGCTGGCGTTCCAGCGACGCGGCCAACGGCGCTACTGCCATCAGGCTCAGCGCATACGCAGCCGCGGCCGCCAACGCCAAGATCGGGAGGTTGGCCAACGCCATAGCGATCACCAGCGTGCGCGCGAAGCTGCGGATGGCCGCGTCGCCGATCGGCGTGCCGGCTAGCTCGGCCAACTGATCGCGCTGGCTGCCCACGGCGATCACATAGAACGCCGCGTCGGCGGCCGCCAGCACCAGCAGCAACGCCAGCGCATTCCAAAGCGCCAGCCGCAGCGCTGCGGCGCGCACGCTGCGGTCGGATCCTTGCGCGGGCTGACTTCTCAATGCTATCCCTTACCTGGCGGAGGTTCGCCGATCACCTGATAGCCCACGCCCCAGACCGTCTTGATGGGATCCCGGCCGCCGGCGCCCTTGATCTTGCGCCGCAGCTGGCTGACGTAGACCTCGACGATGTTGCCGGATCCCTCGTAATCGTACTCCCAAACGCGATCGAGGATCTGCTGCCGGCTCAAGATCACGCCCGCATTGGAGAGCAGATACTCCAGCAGCCGGAACTCCGTGGCCCCCAGCACCAGCGGCGCGCCGCGCACGCCGGCGGTGCGC
>JAGWST010000428.1 GCA_028869325.1 bacterium
CGTTGGCAATCCGGATCGCATCTTCGTCGTCGTCGTAGGCGATAACGCAGAGGACGGGACCGAAAATCTCTTCCCGCGCGATCGACATGTCATTTTTCACATTGACGAATACGGTGGGTTTCACGAAGTAGCCGGCAAGGCCCTCCGGGTGACCCTCGCCCCCAATCAGCACTTCCGCGCCTTCTTCGATGCCCTTGCGGATGTAGGATTGCACGCGGTCGTACTGCTTCTGCGTCACCATCGGCCCGACGGCGGTTTTTGGATCGGACGGATCGCCTGCCGGAAATGCGCGAATAGCTTCCATGATGGCCCGCTTCACCTCGTCCAGCCGGCTCTTGGGCGCAAGCAGCCGCGTCCCGGCGACACACGCCTGTCCGCTGTTCATGAATGCGATCGCAAGCGTCGTCGGGATCGCCTTGGAGAGATCGGCGTCGTCGAAGACGAGCGACGGCGACTTGCCGCCCAGCTCCAGCGTGACGCGCTTGATCGTCTTGGCGGCCTCGGCGGCGATCCAGCGCCCCGTTGCCGTCGATCCCGTGAAGGCGATCTTGTCGACCAACGGGCTCTCCACGATCGCCTGCCCCGTCTCCGGGCCGGGGCCGGTGACGATATTCAATACGCCCTCCGGCAAGCCGGCCTCCAGCGCGATCTTGCCCAGCTCGATCGCCGTCAGCGGCGTGGCGGGCGCGGGCTTGAGCACCATCGTGCAGCCCGCCGCAAGCGCGGGCGCCACCTTCCATGACGCCAGCAGGAGCGGAAAGTTCCAGGGCACGATCGCGCCCACCACGCCGACGGGCTCTTTCAGCGTGTAGTTGATGTAGGCCGGCGAGGGTCCGGGGATCGTCTGGCCGTAGAGCTTGGTGGCGGCGCCCGCGTAGAACTCGAAGTTCTCCAGCATCGCACCCATCTCGCCCTTGGCGGTCCAGAGCGGCTTGCCGTTGTCGGCCACCTCCAAGGCGGCCAGATCACCGAGGCGCTCGCTCAGCAACTGCACCATCTTCGTGATCGTACGCGCGCGCTTGACAGCCGGCGTGCGCGGCCATGCTCCTTCGTCAAAGGCCGTGCGCGCCGCGGCGACCGCGCGCTCCACGTCGGCGCGCGAGGCGGCCGCGACCTCGGCCAACGGCTGGCCGGTGGCCGGGTTGCGATCCACGTAGGTCGCGCCGTTCTGGGCGTCGACCCACTTGCCGCCGATCAGCAATTGCGTCGTGCGCAGCTCTGTGCCGGTAGTGGTCATGCTCAAGGGATCCTTTCGAAGACGGTAGCGATGCCCTGGCCGACGCCGATGCACATCGCGGCCACACCGTAGCGCACCGCGCGGCGTCTCATCTCGTGGAGCAGCGTCGCGGCCAGGCGTGCGCCGCTGCATCCCAGCGGATGGCCCAGGGCGATTGCGCCGCCATTGACGTTGACTTTGAGCGGATCGATGCCCAGCTCGCGAACACTCGCCAGCGACTGCGACGCAAAGGCCTCGTTGATCTCGAAGAGGCCGATCTCGCCGATGGTCAGACCGGCGAGTGCCAGCGCCTTACGCGCGGCCGGCACGACTCCCATACCCATCTCGGAGGGATCGACGCCCGCGGCGGCTCCCGCGACGTAGCGCCCGAGCGGGTGATAGCCCGCCGCGCGCGCGCGCTCCGCCTCCATCACGAGCAGGGCGCAGGCACCGTCGTTGATGCCCGACGAGTTGCCGGCCGTCACCGTGCCGCCGCTCTTGAACGCCGGGGCCAGCTTGGCCAGCTGCTCGAGCGTGGTCTCGGGGCGGGGATGCTCGTCGCGTTCGACCAGCGTCTCGCTCTTGCGCCCCGCGATCCTCACCGGCACGATCTCGCCGGCGAATCGGCCGGCCTCGGCGGCGGCCCTGGCCTTCATCTGGCTCTCGTAGGCAAAGCGATCCTGATCCTCGCGTGAGACGCCGTACTTCTCGGCTACCACTTCGGCCGTCTCGCCGAGCGAGATGGTCCACGGCTTGGGCATCTTCGCATTGACCATGCGCCAGCCCAGCGTGGTGTCGAAGAGCTGGGGCGCACGGCCAAAGGCGGACTCCCCCTTCAACATCACGTACGGGGCGCGCGTCATCGACTCGACCCCGCCGGCGACGATGGTAGCGGCGACTCCAGTCTGAATGGCCATGGATGCCGAGTTGACCGCCTGCAGACCACTGCCGCAGAGCCGGTTGACGGTGGCGCCGGGGACCTCGACGGGCAAGCCGGCCAGCAAAAGCGCCATCCGCGCGACGTTGCGGTTATCTTCACCCGCTTGGTTGGCGGCGCCGAAGTAGACGTCGTCGACGGAGGCACGATCCAGCCGCGTGCGATCGATCAGCGCGGCGATCGTGCGCGCAGCCAGATCGTCGGGGCGCACTGCTGCCAGCGCGCCGCCGTAGCGGCCGATCGGCGTGCGCAAGGCATCGACAATCACCGCCTCGTGAAGTCCGCTCATTCCCCGTTCACTCCAATACGCGCCTCCGAATGCCGCGCGGCAAGCTCCAGCCACAGCGGCGCGGGCGCGTAGGCCTCGCCATCGTGCCGGCGCAGGTTCTCCAGGATCGTCAAGATGCGGTCGATGCCGATCTCTTGCGCCCATGCCAGCGGGCCCCGCGGATAGTTCGTGCCGAGCTGCATCGCCCGGTCGACGTCGGCGGCGGAGGCAACGCCGTTGGTGACGGCCCAGGCCGCCTCGTTGGCCAGCGTCGCGATGGTACGCCCGCCGATGAGCCCCGGCCAGTCGCCGACCGAGCGCGTTTCGATGCCGAGGTCGGTAAAGAACTCCTTGGCCCTCTCCACGGCGCCCTCGGCCGTCCGCGACCCGCGCGCTATCTCAACGATGTGCTGTGCCCGCAGGCGGCCGAGCACGCCGTAACCGACGCACTGCCGCGGTTGCCCGAGCCAGCTCGCGCACTCGGCCACGGTGGCCGGTAGCGCATCGACCAGCACCATGGCCTGCGGCATCAGCGCGTTACCCAACGCCGTCAGCACCTCTTGCTTGCGGTAGTGATCGGTGACGCAGGCTTCGATGGCGATCGCCGCCGCGGGCGCCTCTCGCTCGATACCGCGCAGATCGTCGATTCGGAGGACGCGATACCCCGCGTCACGCGCGGCGCCCCCGAGATCCTCCGCCAACGCCCCACGCCCGACCAGCAGCACGCTATCCTTGCCGGTCATACTCGTAGAAGCCGCGCGACGACTTGCGCCCCAAGCGGCCCTCCGCAACCATGCGCTCCTGCAGCGGTGAGGGGCGCAGCCGTTCCAAGCCCGTCGCATGGTAGATGCTGCGCGTGGTGGCGAGGTTGATGTCGAGACCGATCAAATCCATCAAGCGGCAGGGGCCCATCTTGAAGCCCAGCCCTTCGAGCACCGCATCGATGGTCTGCGCATCGGCGGCGCCGGCATCGATGGCGCGCAATGCCTCCAAGTAGTAGGGGCGTGCCACGCGGTTGACGACGAACCCCGGCGTGTCGCTGACCACCACCGCGGTCTTGCCCAAACGCTCGACGAACTCTACGGCGCGCTCCACGCTTGCGCGGGAGCTCAGCTTTCCGCGCACGACCTCGACCAGTCGCATGACGGCGGCAGGGTTGAAGAAGTGGATACCCACCACGCGCTCCGGCGCCGACATCGCTTGGGCGATCTCCGTGACGGAGAGCGACGAGGTATTGGTAGCCAGCACGGCCGCCGGTGGGGCGCAGCGCTCGAGGTCCGCGAAGACGGCGCGCTTGAGCGCCAGCTCCTCGGGGACGGCCTCGATGTACAGCTCGGCGGCGGCGGCCTGGTCCAGCGTCTCCAGGTAGGTGATGCGCCGCTCGGCCGAGGCGATCTCCTCTTGATTCACGAGCAGGCGACCGAGCGATTTGGCGTTGGCCGCGTGGGCGCGCGCTCGCGCCTCGGCCTGCGGCTCGACGACGAGGACCTCCATACCGGCGCACGCGGCGGAGACGGCGATACCGGCTCCCATCGTGCCGGCGCCGATCACGGCGATCGTGATGGTCGACTCCCCCTTCTCCGCGGTTAGGCCCTGGCCCAAGCAATCGTTCGACGTTTTTGCGCCGGTCGTGGTTCTTTCGTCATGGTATCAGCCGGGCGCCAGGGCGTCAACAGCCGTTCAGCGGGTCCGGTCGGCGCGCTGGCGTGCCGGCGCAGGTGTCGCCTTAGCGCCATCGGCGGGCATTCCCCGCTCGTGCGACGCTCTCATGGGTTCACGCTGCTGGAGCTGCTCATCGCCGCCGGAATCTCCGTGGCCGTCACGGCCGCTCTGGTACTGCTGCTCCATCGAGCCTTCGCGGGGGCCGAGGCGATCGCACGCCACGGCCACGGCTACGCCCTCGCAGAGGATCTCAGCGACAAGTGGGACGCGGAGGCCGCATCGGCCTTTGCCATCTTCATCCCGGCAAGCGATGTCTTGGGCGCTGGCAACGGCGACGGTCACGAGGTCGACTTCTTCACGCGCGACGGCCTGGGGCGGCCGTTCTTCTGGGCCTATCGCTACGATGCCGCGCTGCACACGTTGCAGCGCTATACGTACGCCTTGCCGGGGAGTCTCGCGACACCATCGGGGGATGCTCTCACCGGCGTCACGTCGTTCGCCGCCGCATCGGTCGCCGTGGACGGCTTCAGCGAGCCGGTCTTCCAGAGCCACGCAAACACGCCGGTCACGGTGCGCCTGGGCTATCCGGGCGTGAGCGGCGGCAATCGCGTCACGGAGCTGCACCTCGTGACGGTGGACGACGATATCACGACCGATCTTCTGCCCGGCATCGCCCCCAGCGGCTTCACCGTGGTCGTGGGAACCTTCACCCCCGCACCTTTAC
>JAGWST010000429.1 GCA_028869325.1 bacterium
CCCGCGCACGTTGCCGCGGACGAAGCGCACCCGGCGCGCCAGTCGCGCGGCCCGGCCGGCCCCGCGCTGTGTCGATCCCTCCAGTGCCAACAGCGCCTGCGGCGCGCCGCCGATCGCACGCGCGAGCAGCGCCGCCTGGTCGAAGCCGCGCGCGGCGCGACGAGCGCGCGAGGTCGGCGCGGCCACGACCATCTCGCCATGCGCCGGGGCGTACCGCGCCATCGCCCGCCCCAGCGCCTGGACCACGTCGCGCCGTCCGCGCTTCATCGCCAGAACCGCTCGGCGCAGGGCGCCGCGGTAACGTCCCAGCGCAGTCACCTCCAGCGGAGGCACCCCATTCAAGAGAAAGTGCTCGCCCGCAAGCTCGGCGGCGCAGGCGCCGCAGAGGCCCGCGCCGCGCAGGCCGCAGCCGCCGCAGCGCGCCGGCAGGAGCACGCGCATGAGGATCTCCATCGCATCCCCTCTGGGCGGGCGCGGCTGGAGGGAAAGCGTCCACAGCCCAGGCCAGGCTTAAATTTCTCATGAGTGCCTCGCCGCTCAGGCGGATTCACCGTGAATTCACAGCAAGAGCGGTGAGAATGGAAGGCGATGAGACGCATTCTCGCCATCGCCGCCACCGTCGCCGTGATCTCGCTCGCCTTGATCGTCGTGATCCGAGCGCACGGTCGCGCCGCGGCACCGCGCTACATCACGGTACCGGTGAAGTACGGCAATATCTCCGCCGCCGTAAACGAGAGCGGCACCGTCAACCCCGTCAACGAAGTCCAAGTCGGCACCGAAGTCTCTGGCACGGTCTCCAAGCTCAACGTCGACTACAACTCGACGGTCAAGAAGGGGCAGGTGCTCGCCGAGCTGCAACCCACCAGCTTCCAGGCAGCCGATATGCAGGCGCGCGGCACGCTGGCCGCCGCGCAGGCCCAGGCCTCCGCTCAGAGCAGCACCATGAAGCAGGCCGAGGCCAATATCCAAGCGGCGCTCGCAACCGAGCAGCAGCAGCGCGCGAACGCGTTGCAGGCCCAGGCCAACATCGCCAAGGCGCAGTCGCAGCTCAAGCTCGATCACTCGACCGCGCAGCGCGATAGGCAGCTGTTGGCGCAAGGATATATCTCGCAGAGCCAAGCCGATGCCGATGCCACCACGGCAGCCAACGACGAGGCGGCGCTGCGCGCGGCGCAGGCGGCGTATGCCGCCGCCCAGGCGCAAGCGGCGGCCGCCCTCTCGCAGGTGCGCGGCGCGCAAGCGCAGGCTGCGGCGAGCGCGTCGCAGCGGCAAGTCTACGCCGGCCAGATCGAGGCCGACAGCGGCCAGGTGCAGCAGGCCTCGTATAACCTCTCGCGCACGGTGATCCGCAGCCCGATCGACGGGATCGTCGTCTCGCGCGGCGTGAGCGTCGGGCAGACGGTCGCGGCCTCGTTCCAGACGCCCACGCTCTTCGTCATCGCTTCGAGTCTCAAGGATATGCAGATCGACGTCTCTGTCGACGAGGCCGACGTCGGCAACCTGCACACCGGCGACTCGGCGACGATTACGGTGCCGGCCTTCCCCAACGTCGACTTCCATGGCACCGTCAAGCAGCTGCGCGTCAATCCCACGGTCACCCAGAACGTGGTCACCTACGACGCGGTCGTCGCCGTGCACGACGACTCGGCGCGCCTGATGCCCGGCATGACGGCCAACGTCACGATTGCGGTCGCCAAGCACGCGCACGCTCTGGTCGTGCCCACCTCGGCCCTGCTCTACCGCCCCAGCGGCGGCGGGGGCGGCACGGCCGGCGCGCCAGGCTCGAAGGTTACGCTCAGCGTGCTGCGGGAGAGCAAGCCCGTCCAAGTTCCCGTGCTCATCGGCCTCTCCGACGGAACCAACGTGGAGATCACCTCCGGCGACCTCCACGAAGGCGACGCCGTGATCGTCGCCGCGCTTCAGTCGCGCCGTGTGCAGACCTCCTCACCCTTCGGCGTGGGCCCCCGTGGAGGACGCTGACCTGCGAGGGCGGGACGCCGTCATCATGGCGCGCGATCTCACCAAGGTCTACCGCCTCGGGTCGGTGGAGGTGCATGCGCTGCGCGGTGTGAGCCTCGACGTGCGGCGCGAGGAGTTCGTCGCCGTGATGGGACACTCGGGCTCCGGCAAGTCCACCTTCATGAACGTGATCGGCTGCCTCGACCGGCCGACCTCCGGCTCCTACGCCCTGGAGGGGCGCGACGTCTCGCGCCTCTCGCGCGATCAGCTCGCGGAGATCCGTAACCGCTATGTCGGCTTCGTCTTTCAGGGCTTCAACCTGCTGGCGAAGTCGACGGCGCTCGAGAACGTCGCCCTGCCGCTGCTCTACGCCGGCGTGCAGAGAGAGGAGCGGCGCGAGCGGGCGCGCGCCGCGCTGGCATCGGTTGGACTGGGCGACCGGCTCGACCACCGCCCGACGGAGCTCTCCGGCGGGCAACAGCAACGCGTCGCGATCGCTCGCGCGCTGGTCACGGAGCCGGCGCTGATCCTGGCCGACGAGCCCACCGGCAATCTCGACTCGCGCAGCAGCCAGGAGATCATGGAGATCTTCCGCATGCTCAACGGCGAGCGCGGCATCACGATCGTCCTGGTGACCCACGAGCCCGACATCGCGTCGTGGGCGCAACGCAGCATCCTCTTCCGTGACGGCCTGGTGGCCGACGATCGCCCCAACGAGGCGCTGCTGCGTGCAGGGGCACGGGAGCGATGACGCTGGCAAATTTGGCCGCCGTGGCCTGGGACGCACTGCGGCAGAACGCGCTGCGCACGCTACTCACGATGCTGGGCGTCATCATCGGCGTCGCGGCGGTCATCACCTCGATGGCCATCGGAACGGGAGCCCGCGCCGCCGTCTCCTCGCAGCTGCAGCGCCTGGGCAGCAACCTGATCATCGTGGTGCCCGGCAACATGTCCAGCAACGGCGTGAGCCTGGGCCTGGGGGCGCGTCAATCGCTCAAGCTCGACGATGCGGCCTCGATCGCGCGCGAGGTGCCCGCGGTCAGCGCCGTCGCGCCGCAGGCGAACACCAACGCGCAGGTCGTCGCCGGACCGCGGAACTGGTATACCTCGGTCGTCGGGACCACGCCCGCCTGGCTGCGCGCCCAGAGCTGGACCATTTCACAGGGACGCTTCTTCGACGCAGCGGAGGTCGCGGATGCCGCGAAGGTCTGCGTCCTGGGTCAGACGGTAGCGCAGAGTCTCTTCCCGAGCGGCGAGGCCGCCGGCAAGACGGTGGTCGTCAAGAACGTGCCGTTCCAAGTGGTGGGCGTGCTGGCGGCCAAGGGGCAATCCGGCTTCGGACGCGATCAGGACGATCAGGTCATCGTTCCGGTGACCGCGATGCAGTTGCGCCTGACCGGCCAGAAGTGGCTGGGCTCCATCTCCATCTCCGCGCAGAGTCCCGATGCCGTCGAGGCGGTGGTCTCCTCCACGGAGGCGCTGCTGCGCCTGCGGCACCATCTCTTGTCGGCCGCCCCTAACGACTTTCAAGTGCGCAACATCGCTAACGTCATGGAGGCGGCCAACGCCACCTCGCAGATCCAGACCCTGCTGCTGGATGCCGTGGCCGCCGTATCGCTGGTCGTCGGCGGCATCGGAATCATGAACATCATGCTCGTCTCCGTCACCGAGCGCACGCGCGAGATCGGTATCCGCATGGCGATCGGGGCGCGGGAGCGCGACATCATGCTCCAGTTCCTCGTCGAAGCCGTGGCCCTGGCCTGTGCCGGCGGCGTCGTGGGCATCAGCCTGGGCGTGCTCACCTCGCTGCTGACCTCGCGCGTCGCCGGCTGGGAGGTGATCGTCTCCTCGTTCTCGATCGCGCTCGCGTTCGGTTTCTCCGCGCTGATCGGCATCGTCTTCGGCTTCTACCCGGCGCGCCGCGCCTCGCTGCTCAACCCCATCGAGGCCCTGCGCCACGAGTAACTAGGCGAAGGCGATAGCGACGATCCCCGCCACGACCACGGTGGCCGCCGCGATGCGGCGGCGAGCCTGCCCCTCGGAGAGCACGCGCAGGCCCAGAAACGTGCCGATCACGATGGAGAGCTCGCGCGCCGGTGCGACATAACTGACCGGCGCGATGCGCAGGGCAAAGAGCACCATCAGATAGGCCAGCGGGCTGAGCACGGCAACGACGGCCACCGCGGCACGGTGGCTCCGCCACTCCTCGACCACCTCGTCACGGCGCCGCCATGCCAACGGCGCCAGCACCAGTGCCCGCCCGAAATTGCCCAGGCAATCGTAGATGATCGGCGAGATCAGCAGCACGCCAACCGCGTGCTTATCCCACAACGTGTAGACGGCGATCATCGCGCCGGTGCCCAACGCATAGCCCACGCCGCGCCGGTGCGCCCCCAGCACGCGGCGCGGGTCCCCCGCGAACGCGAAGATTCCGCCCAGCACCAAGATGATGCCGAGCCAGCCGACGGCCCCCGGCCGCTCGCCGAAGAGCAGCGTCGCCGCGGCCGCGGAGAGCAGCGGGCCGGTGCCGCGCGCCAGCGGATAGACGACGGAGAAGTCGCCGTTGCGGTAACCGCGCTGCAGCAGCAAGAAGTAGATCACGTGCCAGAGCGACGTCCCGCCGATGAAGACCCAGTCCACAGCGCCCAGGTGGGGCGGATAGAGCAGCCATACGGCGGCAGCGAACGGCACGTAGCACAGCGCGGAGCCGCAGAACGTCAGCCAGACGAAGCCGGCACCGCCGCCCGCGCGCTTGGCGTGCAGATTCCAATACGCGTGGAGAAAGGCCGAGGCGAGAACGAGGGCCACGGCAGCCGGCGTCATGCCCGCGCTGCCAGGACCTCCGTGCTGAGGCGAGCCTCGGCGGCGACCACGCTCTCGTGCCCCAGGATGACGTCGTCGAGCACGGCGCCCTCTTCCACGCGCACGCGGTCCCACAGGATGCAGCCGCGTAACTCGGCGCCCACTCCGATCACGCCATCGCAGCCGATCACCGTCGGGCCGATGATGCGCGCCCCGGCGCCCACGCGCGTCCGAGCGCCGATGGCGACGTCGCCCTCGATGCGCGCCGTAGGGTCGATGACGGCCGTGGGATCGACGCCGATCGCGCGCCGCCGCCCGTTGAGCCGGATCACGCCCGAGAGCACGTCGCGCGTGGCGCGGCGGTACTCGCCCGGCGTGCCGATATCGCACCAGTAGTCGTCTCCGCGGTGGGCGTAGAACGCCGCCCGCGCGCGCTGGAGCGCGGGGAAGACCTCCTTGCCGAAGTCCACGAAGACGCCCGCCGGGATGTACTCGAAGATGCCCGGCTCAAAGACGTAGATGCCGGTGTTGACCAAGTGGCTGCGCTCCTCGCCCTTGGCCGGCTTCTCTTGGAACTCACAGATGCGGCCGTCCTCGTCGGTGCGCACGACGCCGTACTGCGTAACGTCGTCGGCATGGACCAGCGCGATGGTCGCCAGCGCCCGGCGCGCTCGATGGAAATCGATCAGGGTGTCCAGGCGCAGATCCGTCAGCTCGTCACAACCCACCACCACGAATGTCTCGCCGCAGAAGAAGTCGCGCATCTGCTCGACGGCGCCCGCGCTCCCCAACAGCTCCTTCTCGTAGAGGTAGGTCAGGCTCACGCCGTACGCCGAGCCGTCGCCGAAGTACCCGCGCACTTGGTCGGCATGGTAGTGCACGTTGATCGCCACCTCGCGGATGCCGTAGGCGCGCAGGTAGCGCAGCACGTGCGCCACGTTGGCCTCACCGGCGATGGGAACCAGTGGCTTGGGCGTGGCAAGCGTGAGCGGGTAGAGGCGGGTTGACTTGCCGCCGGCGAGCACCATGGCCTTCACGTAGAACGACGTCCTTTCCCAAGCGTGAGCCGGTCGAGCACGACCAGCCACACGAAGAGCGGCAGCGCGAGCTGACGGCGCCAGCGGCTGGGCTCGCGCAGGAGCCGGTAGAGCCACTCCAATCCCAGGCGCCGAAATCCCTCCGGGGCACGGGGCAGCCGGCCTGCGATCACGTCGAAGCTGCCCCCGACTCCCACACCGACCGCCGCGCCGCTTGCCGCCAGCCACCGAGCCAGAAAGTACTCCTGCTTCGGAAAGCCGAGCGCGGCCAGCAGGATGCGTGCCCCGCTCGCGTGGATGGCCGCGGCGACCTGCTGCGCCTCGTGCTCGCCGAAGTACCCGTCGCGCGCGCCGGCTATGCGCAACCCTGGGTGACGCGCGGCCAACGCCGCCCCCGCCGCCTCTGCGACGCCCGGCGCGGCGCCCAGGAGATAGACGCTCCAGCCCTCGCCGGCCGCCTGCGAGCAGAGCCGCTCCAAGAGATCGACGCCCGCCACGCGGCCGTGCAGCGGCATGCCCTGCAGGCGCGCGGCGAAGACCACGCCGATCGTGTCCGGCACGCAGAGGTCGGCGCCGTTGACCACCGCGCGGTAGCGCGCATCGCCGCGCGCGTGCACGATCATCTCCGTGCCGAGGGTAACGATGCGATGGGGTCCGCCCTCGCGCACGAACTGCGCGGCGCGCGCGAGCGCCGCCGCGAGATCGACGCCGTCGACCCGGCAGCCGAGGATCTGAACCGACTCCACGCGGCGCGGGCTACGACTTGGCGGCGACCGGTGCGGCGTAGGCCGCGAGCAGCGGCGCCAGACGTTGCGCAGCCGCGTCCGGCAGGGCGGAGAGCGGCGGCCGGCAGGGCCCGACCTTGAAGCCCAGCTGACCCATCGCCCACTTGACGGGAATGGGGTTGCTCACCGCAAAGAGCGCGTCGAAGAGCGGCACCAGCGAGCGGTGGATCGCGGCCG
>JAGWST010000036.1 GCA_028869325.1 bacterium
GGCTCCCCGTCACGTAAGGGGCGACGTCCCGCGCTCAGCGCAGCGTGGTGGTGGCGAAGGGCGCGCCGTCGGGCGTGACGGCCTGGACCTGCGCTCCCGCGCGGTAGACGAAGTTGGGAATGACCCAAACGGTGTACGTCCGGTTCTCCCGCGGGAGGCCGGGCTTGTCGGGGCCTTCCTCGAAGGCCACCACTCGGACGCGCGCGTCGTTCGCCTTGATCGACGCGATGACTTGGTGGAAGCCCTCGACGGGGTGTGGCCCCATCAGCAGGACGACGGCGAAGTCGTGGCGGTAGTCGATGCCCCTGGCGTCGACGCCCAGGCTCTCCATATCACGTGGATTCCGCACCACCACGATCTGGGAGCCGCCGGGGACGAAGCTGTAACCCTGGGCGTACGTCTGCACGCGGATGTCCCGGCAGCCCGCCAGGCTCAAGGCAAGCAGCCCCGCGGCGATCGATACCGATAGGCGGCGCCATCCCTGGGCCAGCTCCCCTGCCCTTTTCATCGCGGGCGAACGTTCGTCACCCCCTGGACGCCGCCTGTTACTATGGTCGTTTCCCCGCTGTACGACGGTGGCATAGACTTGCGGGGAAGGTGCGGGTTCCGGCGAACCCTAGCCCTGTTTTGCCCAACCCCAGACCTAGGAGCGCATGGACACGCAGTACCAGTCATCCCTCGCCGCCGGCTCCGTAGGCACGCGAGCGGGATCGGCGCGCATTGCCGCCTTCCGGTGGCTGGCGAGCGCGCTGGCCCTGTGCGTCTATCTGCTTGCGATCCTGGGCAGCTGGGTGCGCATCAACTCCGATGGGATGAGCTGCCCGACGTGGCCCGAGTGCAGCAGCCACTCGCTGTTGACCCTCCACGGCTTCCCGTTCCTCGAGTCCCTGCACCGGCTGATCGCGGGACCGATCGTCGGCCCACTCACGCTGGCGGTGCTGGCGATGGCCTGGGTCAATCGCAGGGAGCTCCCGCAGGCGGCGCGCGGTGCCTGGGCGATCATCGTCTTTCTGATCTGCCAGATCGCCTTGGGCGGAATCACCATCTTCGCCAGCAACGACCCGCCATCGGTCACGGCGCACTGGACGTGCGGCATGTTGCTGCTCGCCTCGATCATCGTGGTCGCCGTGCTCGCCTGGGGCCCCAGCTCCGCCGAGCAGCTCGCGGGAAGGTCGCGCGTCTCGGCGACGCCATGGCTATGGCTGGTCGCGCTGGCGGCGCTGGCGACCACGGCGATGGGCGCCTACGTGAGTTCGAGCGGCTTCGGCCTGACCTGCGCGGGCTTTCCCTCGTGCGATGGACGCTGGTTTGGGCTGCCCTGGCCGCAAGGGGCGCAGATGACGCACCGCGCGCTCGCGTACGGCGTCTTCTTCTGCGCCGTCTTGGCCGTGATCGCCACCCATCGCACGGAGCGCCGCGATCTTCGCGCGATCGCGCTGGTCGCGATCGGCCTGGTCGCCGTCCAGATTCTCTTGGGTGCAGCCAACGTCGCCGGCCACTTGCCGACCTTGTTGCGTGAGGCGCACGCCGCCAATGCGGCGCTGCTCTACTCGACGTATGTCGTCCTCCTGGCACGTTCGGCGTTCTTGCCGCAAGCGAGACCGCTGCGCGCATGATACCCGCAGCGCAGCGCGCGACGCCCCGCTTGGCGTGGCTCGATCCCGCCGTCTACGGCGCGTACGCGGAGATTGCGAAGCCTCGCATCATCGTGCTGCTGCTGATCACCACGGTGGCGGCAATGCTGATGGCGGCTCGCGGCCTGCCGCCGGCGGAGCTGATCTTCTGGACGCTCATGGGCGGCGCGCTCTCATCGGCGAGCTCCGGGGCCTTCAACTGCTGGTACGACCGCGACATCGATCCGCTCATGAAGCGCACGGCCACGCGTCCGTTGCCGACAGGGCGGCTGCAACCCTGGCAGGCATTGGCCTTCGCGGCGGTCAGCGGCACATTGGCCTACGTGATCCTCGGCGTCTTCGTGAACCCGCTGGCGATGGCGCTGGCGATGTTCGGCCAGTTCTACTACTGCGTGATCTACACCATCTGGCTCAAGCGCTCGACGCCGATGAACATCGTCATCGGCGGCGGCGCCGGCGCCGTGCCTCCCCTTGTCGGCTGGGCCGCGGTCACGCATCAGGTGGGCGCGCCGGCGCTAGGGCTCTTCGCGGTCATCTTTCTCTGGACGCCGCCGCACTTCTGGTCGCTGGCTTTGAACGTCGAGATCGACTACGCGAAGGCCGGCGTGCCGATGCTGCCCAACGTGGCCGGCGAGCGCTACACGCGCATCCAGATCTTCGGCTACACGGTCGTCCTGGTGCTGGCTACCCTTCTCTTCTATCCTTTGCACATCTTGGGTGCCGTCTTCTTCGGCGCCGCCGCCGTGCTGGGCGGCTACTTCCTGATCTTGGCGCTGCGCATCTTGCTGCTTCCGCTGCGCCCCACGTACGCGCAGATGTTTCGTTACTCGCTGATCTACCTCGCGCTGATCTGCGTGGCGATGGTGGTGGATCGCGTCGTCTAGTGGCATGTAACGGCTGATGAGCACCACGGGCACAAAGGCGGCCGAACGCCCGCTCCTGGGCCACCGCGGGGTACGCGAGATCGCGCCGTTGCTGGTAACGCTCATGCTCGGCGTCTTCCTGGGCGCGCTGGACCTCTCGGCTCTCTCGCCGGCGCTGCATCAGATCGGCGGCCAGTTCGGAAGCGACGGACGCGCGCTCTCGTGGATCTTCACCGCCTACCTGCTTGCATACGTCGTCGCCATTCCTGTGATGTCGAAGCTCTCCGATGTCTACGGCCGGCGCGCCGTCTACATGCTCGACGTCGCGCTCTTCGGCGTGGGCTCACTGCTGGCGATCTTCGCTCCGAGCTACGAGGTTCTGATCGCGGCGCGCGTCGTGCAGGCGGCCGGAGCCGGCGGGATCTTTCCCGTGGCCACAGCGACCGTCGCCGATCGCGTGCCGGAGGATCGGCGCGGAGGCGCGCTCGGCATGCTGGGTGCCGTGTGGGGCCTGGCCGGCGTGGTTGGACCGGCGCTGGGCGGCACGATCGTGCACTTCTTGGATTGGCGCTGGGTCTTCGCCATCAATCTGCCGCTGGCCGTGCTGGTCATGCTGCTGGCGCTGCGCCACGTGCACCGCGGAGGCACACCGCGGCGCGGCCCGCTGGATTTCGCGGGCCTGGTGTTGTTGGGGACGGCGCTCTTGGCGGCCACGGCGGGGTTGACCCAGATACACTCCCAGGCGCTGCTCACACGCGCCAACGCTCCGTCGTTGTGGGAGCTGGTGATCGCGGCCGTGCTGCTCCTGGCCTTCTCCGCCGTGGAGCAGCAGGCGGCCGACCCGGTGATCCCCGCAGCCCTGCTGCGCATACCTGTCCTGCGTCTGGCGAACGTGCTGGAGATCGGCATCGGCGCGCTGGAGGGCTCGCTCTTCTTCGTGCCCGCCGCACTGATGGCGGCCGACGGCTTGAACGCCATCTCCGCCGGCGCCCTGGCGGCACTAGCGGCCTTCTGCTTTGTGGTCGTCGTGCCGGCGGCGGGGCGTGCGCTGGATCACGTCGGCGCGCGTGCCGTGCTCTTCGCCGGCAGCTTGCTGGTGACGGTGGGGATGGCGCTCTTCGCGATCTTCGTCGCCACGTTGCCGCTGGCGATCGCCGCGCTGATGCTGGCCGGCCTGGGCTTTGGGGCCCTCCTGGGCGCCCCCACGCGCTATCTGGTGACAGGGGCCGCACCTGCCCAGATGCGTGCGACGGCGGTGGGCTTGCTCTCGGTCTTCCTGATCTTCGGTCAGATCGCCGGCGGCTCGCTGGCCGGCGCCATGGTCGGCCTCGGCCTCGGCGAGGTCCACGGCTACATGCACGCCTACGCGCTCTTCGCGGTGGTGGCAGCGTTGCTGACGCTTCTCACCCTGCGCATCCCGCGCAAGGTGTAGGGCGGCCTCGATCGGCGAGGCGCTGGTCTCACAGATGGTCGCGGGAACCGTCTACCAAGCGTGAACGACTCCGCCGCAGCTATCGAACACCACCGAGCGCGCCTGTCCATCCGGCACCGGACGACGGCACGTCATGAAAGGATAACCGATCACATGCAACCGCGACTCAACTACATGCAGGCCGCCAATCCCGAGGGAGCCGCCGCCGTCATGGGTCTACAACGCTATCTCTCCAATTCGAGCATCGATCATTCGCTGCTCAACTTGGTGCAGATCCGCGCCTCACAGATCAACGGCTGCAGCTTCTGTCTCGAGCTGCACGCGCGTGAGGCGCGCGCCTCCGGCGAGACCGATCAGCGACTCGACTGCGTGGCCGCGTGGCGCGAGGCGCCGTTCTACACGGCGCGCGAGCGCGCGGCCCTCGCCTGGGCGGAGGCGCTCACCCTGGTCGCGCAGACGCAGGCACCCGACGAGGCGTACGATGCCGTGCGCGCCCACTTCTCCGACCGCGAGTTGGCCGACCTCACCCTCGCGATCGGCATGATCAAC
>JAGWST010000430.1 GCA_028869325.1 bacterium
CCCGCCCGGCCGGCCGCGGCAGGGAACGCGCTTTCGCTTGCCGTGATACGTATCCGGCAGGCGCGAACGCCGCTTTCTTATTGAGGAGGAGTCACATCATGCGCGACAACGCAATTCCTCGCAAGAGATTCGTCACGGGCGCCGCGCTCGCAGCGGCCTCGCTCTCGGTTGGCTTCCCCGCAATCATTCCCAGTCGCGGCGAGGCAGCCGGGACCCTCAAGATCGGTGAGACCGACGAGCTGACCGGCACCTATGCCGCGCTCGGCAAAAGCCAGCAGCGCGGCATCCAACTCGCCATGGAGAAGTGGAACGCGAAAGGCGGCGTGATCGGCCGCAAGGTCGAGCTGGTGACCGAGGACAATCAGGCCGACCCCGGCGTCGCCGTGCAGAAGGCACGCAAACTGGTCAACTCAGATAAGTGCGTAGCGCTCATCGGCACCGTCTCGAGCGCCGTCGCACTCTCGACCAGCAACGCCGCCGCCTCGTTGAACACGGTCTTTCTCGACGCCGGCGGCCACGCCGACAACATCACGGGCAAGAACTGCCATTGGACCACGTTCCAAGCCTGCCATACCACCTGGGCGCTCACGCACGCCAACGGCTTCTCGGTAGCCGAGAAGTACGGCAAGAAGTGGTACCTGATCACACCCGACTACGCCTTCGGTCATGCGCTGGCCACAGGCTACGCGGATGTCATCAAGCACGTCGGCGGCAGCATCGTCGAGAACGACTTGACGCCGCTCGGAACCACCGACTTCAGCCCCTACTTGACCAAGGTCGACGCGAAGAAGCCGGATTGCTTGCTGATCCTGCTCAACGGGAACGACTACGTGAACTGCATGAAGCAAGCCAACTCATTCGGGCTGCTGAAGAAGATTCCGGTCGCCGGTCCCTATGCGGAGCTGGAGACGCTGTGGGCGCTGCCGCCGGTGGCGCGCGTCGGTTTCTGGGGCACGGAGTGGTACTACAAGGGCACGGACGTCCTCGGTGCGGGGAACAGCGAGGCGCGGGAGTTCGTCGCCGAGTACCGCAAGCGCTTCGGCACGCCGCCCACGGCGCGCAGCTGCTTCGGCTACGTCTCGATGGACCGCCTGCTCTGGGCGTTCAACGAGGCGAAGACCACCGACTCGATCAAGGTCGCCAAGACGCTCGCCGATGCCAGCTTCAAATCTCTCTGGGAGGGAACCTCGAGCTTCCGCGCGGAGGACCACGCGTTGATGTGGCCGATGTGGTCGGGGTCGATCCGCGCAAACGGCACGCCCGAGGACAAGTACGACGTCTTCGATGTGACGAGCCGTCAGCCCGCCGAGAAGATCTTCATCACGGCAGCCGAGGCCAAAGCCGTCTGCAATCTCGGATTCCCGTAGAGCAGCGGGCGGCGGCCGACCAGAAGGCGAGCGGGGCATCTGCCGAAGGGCGGGTGCCCCGCCGCCGCAAATGAGAGGACCTCCGTGTCGACGCGAGGATCGGAGGGCACATGCGGCGTCTCTCCCTGAAAACGATGGTGGGCCTCATCGGAGCAGCGCTCCTCTCGTCGTCCGCCGGTATCGCGGCGCACGCCGCGGGGGGACTCGCCGCACTGCCGGCGCCACCCCCGCCGCCGGCCGTCAAGCCGGTGGTCGAGAATCTCTACGGCACGCGGGTCGTCGATCCGTATCGCTACTTCGAGCGCCTCCAGGATCCCGACGTTCAACGCTACTTCAGCGAGCAGAACGCCTACACGCGAAACGTTCTCCAGCGGCTGGATCCGGCGCGCCGCGCGTTACTGGCGCGCATCGAGCGGCTCGACAACCAGGGCGTCTCCGTCAGCGGCGTCAATCTGGTCGGCCGGCGCTTCTTCTACGAGCAGCTCAAGCCGGGCGAGAGCGACCCCAAGCTCTACGTCCGCAGCGTCGGCGCGAAACGCGGACGTCTGCTGGTCGATCCCGACCGCCTCGCCACCAAGCCCGGCCAGCACTTCACGCTGACGTACTTTCTGCCGTCCCTGGATGGGCACTACGTGGCGTACGGCATCACGGAGGGCGGTTCCGAGCGCAGCACGCTGCACGTCATCGACGCCGCCACCGGACGCATCCTACCCGATGCGATCACGCGCGCCAATTTCGTCGGCGCCACGGCCTGGCGCCCCGATGGCCGCTCCTTCTACTACCTGCGCTTTCCGCCCAAGGCGCCCGGCGAGCCGCGGACGGGCGCGGAGGAGCGCCGCGGCGTGGCCTATCTGCACGTGTTGGGTCGCGATCCGGACCACGACGTGCCGGTCTTCGGCTACGGCGTGAGCAAGAAGGTCCCATTCGGACCCGACGACGCCGCCATCGTCACCTACTCCCCCGCCTCGCCGTACGCGATCGGCATCGTCGCCCACGGCGTGCAGAACGAGGAGACGCTCTACGCGGCGCCGCTGCGCACGCTCAAGGGCCCGCACACGCCGTGGCGCGAGATCGTGAGCACGGCGGACGACGTCACCAGCTTCGACCTTCGCGGCGATACCATCTATCTGGTCACGCACCAGAACGCATCGCGCTTCAAAATCGTGGCGATGAGCATCTCGCATCCAAACTTCGCCGCCGCGCGGACCGTGGTGCCGCCCAGCCGGCAGATCGTCTTGCAAGTCAGCGTCGCGCGCGACGGCCTCTACGTCCTCGCGCGCGACGGCGGGCTGGGCCGCCTGCTGCGCTATGCGCCTAGCGGTAGCAAGCGCGTGGGCTTGCCGTATGAAGGGGCGATCATCTCGTTGACCGCCGACCCGCGCGTGAGCGGCGCCGTCTTCGGGCTCACCGGCTGGACCAAGTCGCTGCTCTACTACGCGGTCTCAGCCGAGGGCCGCGTCGCCGATACCAAGCTCAAGCCGCCCTCGCCCGTCGACGCCTCGGCCTACACCTCCACGGAGGTCAAGGCCAAGAGCGCGGACGGCACGCTGGTGCCGCTCTCGATCGTCTTCAACAAAACCATCAAGCTCGACCACTCGCACCCGACCTATCTCGAAGGTTACGGTGCGTACGGCACCACCATCGATCCCTACTTCTCCACCACGCGCATCGCGTGGCTGGAGCGCAACGGCGTCTACGCGGTCTGCCACGTGCGCGGGGGCGGCTGGTACGGCGAGGCGTGGCATCGCGCGGGGATGAAGGCCACCAAGGAGCATACCATCCAAGACTTCATCGGCTGCGCGCAGTATCTGATCGAGCGCGGCTACACCTCGCCGCAGCATCTTGCCGGTGAGGGAACCAGCGCCGGCGGGATCTTGATCGGCGGCGCGATCACGCAGCGCCCCGATCTCTTCGCCGCCGCGCTCGACGTGGTGGGCGCGAGCGACACGCTGCGCGCCGAGTTCGCCCCCAACGGTCCGGCCAATATCCCCGAGTTCGGCAGCGTCAAGACCAAGGCGGGCTTCGAGGGCCTCTACGCCATGGACGCCTATCAGCACGTCAAGGAGGGAACGCCCTATCCGGCCGTCATGCTGATCACGGGCGTGAACGATCCGCGCGTGCCGCCGTGGGAGTCAGCGAAGATGGCCGCACGCCTGCAATCGGCCACCGTCAGCGGCCGGCCCGTCCTGCTCTACGTGGGCTCCGATATCGGTCACGGGATGCTCTTCGCCTCGCGTCAGCAAGACGACGCGCTGCTGGCCGACGAG
>JAGWST010000431.1 GCA_028869325.1 bacterium
ACGCTACTCTCCTTTGCGCGCTTCGACCGGCGGCCGGATGCTCAGCCGGTGGGCGCGCTTGTAGACCATGAACGTGCGCTTGTAGGAGATCACCACGTCGCCGTGCTGGTTGAAGCCCTCCGACTTCACGTCAACGATGCCGGCGTACGGGCGCGACTTGGACTCACGCTTACCCAGCACTTCGCTGCGCGCGTAGAGCGTGTCGCCGGCGAAGACCGGATGCGGCAGGAGGATATCGGTCCAGGAGAGATTCGCGACGGCATTCTCGCTGAGGTCGCTCACCGTCATGCCAGTCACCAGGGCCAGCGTGAAGGTGCTGTTGACCAACGCCTTCCCGAACGTCGACTTCTCCGCAAGGTTATTGTCGAAGTGCATCGGATTCGTGTTCAAGGTGAGGAGCGTGAACCAGATGTTGTCCGTCTCCGTCACCGTTCGCCCCAGGCGGTGCGTATAGATGTCGCCCACCTCGAAATCCTCGTAACAGCGCCCCTCCCAACCCGCCTTCTCGGCCATGATCCCCTCCCCCATCTCAAAAACGATAGCACCTCCGCCCCGGCGCGGCCGGACCGGACACGGCACGCCCGCCGGCGCTGGCGGATCCGGCGCTCCGGCGTCATCGAACGCGATCGATGGAGTGGAACGGGCAGACGCGCGTGGACATGGACCCGCGTTCGCGGCACCGCTGAGGCGCGCCTCTTCCGGCGAAGTTCGAAAGATGGAACACGCGCGAGGGAGGCGCCGTTCACGCATCGCGGCGTATCTGAACGCGGGCTGGGGGTGAAGAGCATCCTCACCATCGAGTACACCGACACCACTCAGGCACGAGAGCTGCTCTCGGGCGCCGCGGCGAGCGGTTCCTAGTGGCGTGCGGGGCTATCAGCGCAGGCGCACGCCGAAGCCGAGGCCGGTATACGTGAAGCGCGAGCCCTGGACCGGCGTGAAGCCGATGCCCTCCTCGAGGTCGAGCTCGAAGCAGGGTCCGATCAGCTTCTGCACCCCGAAATCTACGAATGCGCGTCCGCCTTCATCCGGCGAGACGCGGCTCTGCCCGGCGAGCTCAGCGTAGAACTGGTAGGCATTGGGCATCTGCGCGGTGATCACCAGTGATGGATCGAAGGCCGCAAAGCGTCCGAGGCTCCCGTCTGCCCGCACGCCGCCGCCTGCGAGACCGCTGAGGGTGGTCCCCAACGCGATGGCGGGAGTCAGCGCGTAGGAGATATCGAGATTGAGCGTCTGCGTGGGGCCCCCTGCGCTGAATCCGCCGCTCCCCGTAGGCGCTGTGAGCAAGCCGTCCACCGCATACGTGAAGCGGCCCTTCGGCGCAAACTCGTACTTGAAGCCCAGACCCATGTCCGAGAGGCCGCGAGAGTCTCCCGCGCTGCTCCGCGAGCGGTTGAGGTTTGGTCCGACGATGTCCAGCTCCAGACGCGGCGAGAGGCCGAGGCGCTCGAATCCTTGCGGGTACTGCACGGCAACGCCGGTATCCGGTCCGCGCCGCACGTTGATCTGGTAGCCCTCTTCCAACACCACCGAGCCTGGCGGAACGGCACAGACGCTGAAGCCGATCGTTGGACGGTTGAGCGTCGCCAAGAGGCGCGCGTTGCCACCGCATGGATCAGCGGCCTGCGGCGGGGCGGTCGGAGTAGCCGCAGCCATCGGTATGGGCAAGGCAGGCGGCTGGCCGGCCTCGGCGATGGTTCCGAAGGTCAGAGCCATCGAGCTGGAGACCGACGCGATGGCCAGCCGCAGCACAGTTGATGCGATCATGATCTGGCACGCCCTTCGACCGCGGAGGGGGCGTGCCCCCGCCCCGTCCCGGCCGGCTACTCGAATCCGGGCAAGGGCACTTGAGCGAGGTCTTCGATCAGTTGCGGCGTTGCGAGTCTCTCCCAGCGGGAGAGGAGCTTCTCGCAACGGCCCACGAAACCGCGGCCCTCACCGCCGGGAAGCGTGCCCGCTAACATCTGGTCCAGACGCGCCAACGTGAAGAGCCGAGCCTTGACGGTCTCACACTCGGGAATATCGTTCGTGCGCAGATGATCTTGGAAGACGGCGTACACCCGCTCTTTGGCCGTCGCTAGCCTTGCGCGCAGAGCGTCGCGCCGCGCCCCATCGCCCAGGCCCCCCTTCTGCCTACCGTAAAGCTCAACCAAACCCATCCTTCATGACCCCCAAACACGGAGCCTCCGACACGCTGATCTCTTACCAACCACGGTGCGCCGCACCACGCATGGTCTTGCCGTGCATGTACTTTGCAGCGCAAAGAGTGGCCGCCATCACAGCTCGGCAACCCGGCGCCCGCGTCCGTGAGAACGCGGCGCGCCGCCGCGAGGCCGGGGCGTGGGATGGGAATATACTCTCCACCCATGCCGGACAGGGAGCCGAAGATGACGCTGCTCTCACAGATCTTCCGTCCCGCCGCCCAGCCGAGAGCGGACCGTGATCGGACCGTGCGACCGGAGGCCACGGGCAGCACGCGCTGGGCGGCGTTGCGGCCGTTCCGCAGCGATGAGGAGATGAGCCGCGCGGCGCTCCGTCTCCGCCGCGACAGTAAAGAGTAGGCGCCCGCGCGCGCCGCGAGTGTTGATTGCCCCACGAAAACGATAGGGAGCGAGGTCTTCTCGCTCCCTTCGGGACGACTGGGGCGCGTACTGACGCTCTAGCGCTTCTTGCGGCTGCTGGACTTCTTCGCCGCCGCCCGCGGTGCGGCTTTGCGCGCTGTACCCCTCGACGCCGCGACCTTCTTCGCCGGTGCCTTCGCGGCGGGTTTCCGGCCTGCCGGCGCCTTCGTGCCGCGCTTCGACATCACCGCCTCTTTTAGAGCCTTCGCGGGAAGGAACTTGAAGACGCGCTTTGCCGGAACCTTGACCGGCTCACCGGTCGCGGGATTGCGCGCGATGCGCGCGGCACGGTCGCGGACCTTGAACTGCCCGAAGCCCGGGATCTTCACCGCTTCGCCGGTAATCACGGCACCCTGAATATCTTCAAAGAGCCCGTCGATCAATGCGACCGCATCCTTGCGAGAGATCTCGCACCGTTCCGTCGCCAGGCGGACTAAGTCGACTTTATTCATCGTCTCCTCTCATGCTCATCCTAGAGCGATCAACACGCCATCCTTCGCGCTCTACTGGGCGCGAGGCGGTAGCTGGCATCAACTGCGCCGAGGCCTGGCCTGCAATACTTGGCCCGAGCCGTCTGCATAGAAGCGGCCTGTTCGCCGTGTTCGGGACTTGTTCCGCCAAGAAAATGGCCTTATTTGACCCGTCGGACGTGCCGGGTTCGATCGGCCCGGAGTCCGGGTCCGCTCCACCGCGGACCCTGCGGTTCGCCCTTGGTCTCGGGGGCTTTCCGGTTCCTTGCTGCGCCGGAGGGGCAACGGCCTACAGTGCTTCCAGGAAATCCTTCCATGGCGTGCAGACGAGCGTCTCGGTGGTCGAATGGCCGTAGCCGCGGATGATCATCGCGGCGCGTTCGAGCTGCTTCAGATCGTCACTCTCCACGATGTCGAGCACGTCGTACTGGCCGAGCGTCGCGAAGCTCTCTTTCCACGAAACGTTGGGACACTGCCCCTTGATCTCCGCGGCAACACGCTCGGCAACCGCCTTGAAATCCTTGGGGTCGGCGAACGCTTGCGGTGAGAACCGGCTGAGAATCGCGTAGGTTGCCATCGGCTCCTCTC
>JAGWST010000432.1 GCA_028869325.1 bacterium
AGCTGGTTTTGATTCCCGCTGCCATCGTCATCGCCAAGGCGTCCTATCTCGTTGCCGGGCACTGATCCCGAGCTTGACGTGGGCCGCGCTACCCACGGAGGATGAGCGCGGAGTAGGGTCCGAGCTGCGCGGGAATGTTGCTCGACCAGTCGGCGGCCCCGCCGGAGTACCAGCTCCGAGCGTCGAGCGTGAGCCGGCGTGCGTACCGATCGTGGAGAGCCGGCAGCGGGTGCGGCTTTGAATCGGGATTGACGAGCGCCGCGCAGGGGCCGATGGAGGTGCCTGCTTGGTAGCAGGACGCGAACTCGCGCACGTAGATGCCGGTCGAGCTGCGCAGGGTCGCAATCGCGGCGTCGCGGGCTGTCGTGAGCGGCTGCGTCGGGGCGACGGCAAACTCCGGATAGGTCGTCGTCCCGTCACTAAACGCCCCGAGATCGTTGAAGATCACCGAGTACTTGGGATCGTACGTGAGATACCATGATGCGAGGTCGAAGATCCGGTCGGCCGGAGCGTTCGTGCCCGTCCGGCCGTAGTTGAGGCAGATCGCGTATCGCTGGGTCTCCGTCGTGTAGAGCAGCGCATCCATATTGCCAGCCCAATACGACGGATAGCTGGCGCAATTCTCGATCATTCTTCCAGCGACGTTCGGCTTGGCGAGAAAGGCGAGGTTGAGCGCCTTGGCGCCGCCTCCGTTGTAGAAGACCGGTCGCACCGCCGCGGCGGCGAGCGCCGCCTGCCCGTTGAGCCAGCTCGGATCCGCATCGCCGCCAAGCGCCTCGAGCTCCTTTGAGAGCGTGCCGAACTTGTAGTGAAAGTATGTGGTGTCATAGGCGGGGTCCGCGTCATCGATCAGAAAGGCGTTGGCGCCGGCGTCTGCTATGCCGGCTGTATATGAGCGGTAGACGCTCCGCAGGGTGGCGGACATGGGGTTTGTCCGCTCCTGCCAGCTCCCTTGTTTACGCGGGCCGTCGGAGATGACGTGCAGACGGCCTCCGCCGGAGTCGTGCAGCCACGCCGACTCGTCGCTCTGCAACTGTGATCCCATCGGGCCACCGCACGCGCCCGGCGCCTCACCGTTGGCTCGCGTGAACGGCGCCTTGCAGAACGGAATGAGATTGGGGTCGGTGTAGGCGATCGCGTAGGTGCCTCCGGCGGCGAGGAACGCCTTGGCGTGTCTCCCACCGTATGCAGATTGTTCGGTGAAGTCGTAGTGCGCGGCCATCCACGAGGCAGGGATCGTGCGATTCTCGTCTAGCCCCTCGTAGTAGGCCATCGTGCCATGAGCGTGCACCGGCGCCTTGCCGGCCTGCAGTGGCAGTGGATCGGCATGAGCCGCGCCTTGGCTCGCGCGCGAGTGTGCCGAGTGCCCGCAGGAAGTTGACAGCAGAGCCGCGAGGGCGGCGAGTGCGAGCGCTTCCGGATGGAGGCGCTGAAACGTCCGAGCTCTCATAGCGGCGTTGGCTTCCCCGCGCCCGCTTCGATTCGCTGCCGTGCGCGCTCGGACCTGATAGCCGCCCGCCCGGTGAACGGTCCGAATCGGCACCCGCAAGTGATGCAAGCCACGGTCGGGCCGAAGGCCCCGGGTGTCAATCACACGTTAGGCCACTCGGAGGATTTGGAGAGGGGCCGTCCGGCCTATAACTGAACGCATCGCCTGACGGAGCAGCTAGCGAGGGTTCAACGACCCCCGCGTTCATCCAGGTGGATGCTTGCACGGACGGCACCCTTCCCCTTGATCTCTCCCCTTGCCGAACCGAAAGCTAGATAGATGAAGGCTACTCCCCTACGTTGCATGACGACGCTTGCTCTCTGCGCCGCGACCGCCGCACTGCTCGCCGGCTGCGGTGGAGGAGGCGGGTCTCCATTTGTATCGACCGCATCGCAGTCGAGAACGGTCGGCCCACCGGGCGGAGGCCAAGGGGGCGGCGTGCCGCCTTCGACGTCGACGCCCGTGCCGCCACCACCCGCCCCGCCATCGCCCGCCCCGCCATCGCTGTTCCCTGCCGACCCTCAAGGCGCCGCAGCGTACGCCGGCTGTCAGATCTTTCCGGCCGGCGACTACTACAATCGCGTCGTCACGAGTGCGCCGGTCGATCCGAAGTCCGCTGCGTACATCCAGGCGACGGTAGACGCCGGCGACACCGGCGGCTTCAACATGTGGACACCGACAGCGGAGTACATCAACCTTGCGAATAGCGCAACCCCACGCGTGAGAACAGCCTCAAAGTCCGGTCACGTCATTCCATCGCCCTTTCCGTGGGCGCCCGGCTTCCAGATCCAAACCGTGAGCGACGCGCATGCCTTCGTGCTCGACACGTCGAGCTGCACGCTCTACGAAGCGTACAACGCCTCATATGCAAATGGCGTGCTCTCGGCCTACAGCGGTGAAGAGTTCGATCTCTCCAAGCCGATGATGCAGGGCGAGACGTTCGGCTCGGTCACGGCGGCGGGTATCCCGATGTTTCCTGGATTGATCAGGCCGGAGGAGATACAGGCGGGCGTCATCAAGCACGCGCTCTACTGGGGTGGCGTATACGGCACGCTCTCTCAGACCGCTTACGTGGCACCGGCCACGAACAACGATGCCGTGCCGTACCAGGGACCAGCGGGAGAGACTCCTCTGCCGCTAGGATCTCGCCTGCGGCTGCGAGCGAGTTTCCCAGTCTCCGGGCTCGCGCCGCAGGCCCAAATCGTCGCGCGCGCCATGCAGACCTACGGCATCATCTTGGCCGATACCGGCTGCTGCGACGCCGTAGAGAGCATACTCCCGGCGAATCCTTCCTCCGATCCGTTCAACGCCGGCGACCTTGCGACGCTGAACAGCATCCACATCACGGACTTCGCGGTCGTGGACTCTCCGTAGAGGCTGCTCCCGCGGCCACGCCACCCCGCACCGGCGATCACTCATGGCAGGCCACCCGTCGCATGGCGGGTGGCTTCCTTTTGTAGGACTTTTGTCCCATAGTAAGGCCCGCATGGCTGCGCTTTCTACCCAACCCGGGGGGCAGGTCACGCCTATGGCTCGCCAAGGGCACCACGGTAGAATCAGCATGGTGCAGACGAGAGAAACGGAGGCGTCGCGGGCGCCTTGGAGGCCGACCGTCAGGTTGCGAGGCGCGGCTGTCGTGGCGATAGCCGCCGTCTTGGTGCTGGTCGCGTGCGCCTTCTTACTCAGCAAGGGGACGCCCATGCGCGTCGCTGCCGCGGTGGCGCTCGCGCTTGGCCCCGCGATCCTCCTGATCGGCCTCACACGGCCGCTGCTGTTTCCGTACGGCCTCTACGTCCTGCTCATCCCTTTCGACAACCTGTTGAGCGTCTCGTCGTTTGGGACGCTCACCAAGCTATTGGGCATGCTCTCCGGATTGGCGTTCGTCTTCTGGTGCCTGCGTGTCGGGCGCTTGGAGACGCCGCCCCGCTCCGTCATGGCGTTGGGAGCGTTGCTCTGTTGGGCTTTGTTCAGCGTCCTCTGGGCGTCGAGCCAAACGGATGCGGTGAACGCCCTCCCGCAGTACCTCAGCCTGGCCTTACTCTATGGCATGATCGCGATGATGCCGGTCACGCGCGCGGAGTTCCGTTGGCTGCTGGCGCTCACCGTGATCGGCGGGGCCATCGCGGCTGCCTATGGTGCCCATCAGTTCCATACGACGACCGCGGTGACGGCACAGAACGCGCTGCATGGGAGATTAGTCGTCAAGATCGGTAATCGCTCGATCGATCCCAACGAGTTTGCGGATGCGTTCCTCTTTCCGATTGCGGTCCTCACGATGGTCACGCTGCGCACGCGCTGGTTGACGCTGAAGTCACTTGGGGTCGCTGGCATCGGGATGATGGTTGCCGCTATTGCCCTGAGCGCCTCGCGCGAGGCGCTGC
>JAGWST010000433.1 GCA_028869325.1 bacterium
TCGTGCGGCACCTCGCCCGTGCGCATCCACAGGAAGTTCTCGGCGGCGTTGTAGCTGGGACGCGACGGTATCGCCTCGAGGCCGCGGCGGATGCGATCCCAGGCAGCCACGATGGTGGGCGTCTTCGCGATCAGCTTGATGGCCGCGTCGGCATTGGAGGTATGCGCGCCGTCGATGTTGTGCGGCTCGAACTGGCTGAGCATGGAGATGGACGTGCGCAACACGTCCATCGGCCAGGAATCTCTCGGCAGCGAGCCCATCATCGCCAACAGCGGCGGCGGCAGCTCGCGATTGGCTGCCAGCGTACGCCGGATCTCGTCGAGCTCCGCGCGCGTCGGCAGCTCGCCGAAGTGCATGAGGTAGACGATCTCCTCGAAGTGCGCGTTGGGCGCGATGTCGTGGATGTCGTATCCGTGATAGCTCAGCCTGCCGGCCTTGCCTTCTACGTTCGAAAGCTTGGTAGGCCCGACGACGACACCCTCAAGCCCCGCAGGGGCAACAAGCGCTTGCGACATTACGGGAAAGTCCTCCTCAACTGCGCGCTCACTCTTCGGCCCGCAAAAGTTCCCTCCTTTGAGGGGGAAGCGTCTACGTCGGCCTAGCCGAGGAGGGTGCGGCGCCGCACTCGCGGCCGCGGTCGAGGGCGGCGCGCACGAGCCGGTCCACCAACGTCTCGTAGGCGATGCCTACGGAGCGGGCCGCATCAGGGAGAATCGAGGTGGGCGTGAGGCCCGGGAGCGTGTTCACTTCGAGAATGTACGGGCGCCCCTCGCGCGAGAGCAGGATGTCGGTGCGCGAGTAGTCGCGCAGGTTCATCAGGCGATGCGTCGAGAGCGCCAGCATCCGCAGGCGGGCCGTCAGATCCCCGTCCAGCGGCGCCGGCACCAGATGGCGCGATCCACCGGGCTTGTACTTGGCGTCGTACGTGTAGAAGCTGTCTTCGGCGACGATCTCCACCACCGGCAGCACGTCGTCGAAGAGCACCGGCACGCTGAACTCGCGACCGGCGATATACTCCTCCACCAGCACGCGGCGATAGCGCTCCGAGTTGGCGATCATCGCCTCCTTCCACTGATCGTGGGTGCGCACGATCATCACGCCTACGCTGGAGCCTTCGTCTACGGGCTTGACCACCAGCGGCAGGTTGAGACCCGGCAGCAGCGGCAGCGTGCCGCCGCTGAGATCGAAGACGTCCCATGCCGGCGTCGGCAGACCCTCCGCCGCCAACAGCTTCTTGGTGAGGTGCTTGTCCATCGACATCGCACAGCCTTGGATACCGCTGCCCGTGTAGGGCAGGCCCAGCCACTCGAGGATCGCCTGCGCCTGACCGTCCTCGCCGCCGACTCCGTGCAGCGCGTTGAAGACGACGTCCGGCGCGAAAGCGCGCAGCGCCTCGACGACGCGTCGATCGAAGTCGAACGCCTCGGCATGATAGCCCAGCGACTGCAGCGCCTGCTGCACGCCCGTGCCGGTGGCGATGGAGACCTCTCGCTCCGACGAAGGACCGCCCATCAGAACGGCGACGCGCTTCATCTCTCCTGCCTGCTTCATCTCGCTCGTGTACCGATCACTTCTCAATCGAAGACGCCGACGACGTGCTGCTCCAGGAGCAAATCGACGTCGAACCGTTCATGCACGCGGCGCCTCACGCGCGCCATCAGCGTCGCGACGTCCGCAGCGGATGCGCCGCCCAGGTTCACGATAAAGTTGGCGTGCTGGGGGCTCACTTCCGCGCCGCCGCAGCGCCATCCCTTGCACCCCGCCTCCTCGATCAGGCGACCCGCTTTGTCCCCGGGGGGGTTGCGGAAGACGGAGCCGGCGTTGGGCCATTGGATCGGCTGGGTATCCTTGCGCCGCTTGAGCCGGCGCTGCAGATCGGCGCGCACGGCGCCGGGATCGCCGCATTCGAAGCGCAAGCGTACCTTGGCCACCACGGCATCGCGCGCGAGGGAGGTGTGACGGTAGAAATACTGCAGGCTCACCGGATGCGGATCGGGGCGATGCGGCGTCTGCACCAAGACGCTCTCGACGAACTCGCCCAGCTCGCGATCGGTGCCGGCGTTCATTCGCAGCGCGCCGCCGATGCTGCCGGGAATGCCGGCGAGCGAGGCGATGCCCACGCAGCCGCGCCCCGCGGCCTTGCCGCAGAAGGGGGCCAGCGAGGCGCTGGCGCCTACCTCCGCGCGTACCATATCTCCGCGGGGCTCGTCGTCGCACCACGTAACCGCGCTGTACTCGCCGCCCAAGCGAAAGACGATGCCGCGCAAGCCGCCGTCGCCCACCAAGAGATTCGAGCCGCTGCCCAGCATAAACCAGGGCAGCTCCGCGCGCGCGCAGATGCGCAGGACGGCGGCCAGCATCGCGGTGCTGGTGGCGTTGACCAGCGCATCGGCGGGCCCGCCGACTCTGTAGGACGTATACGGCGCCAAAGGCCGGTCGAAGGCCACGCGATCGCCGCATGCAGACTTCAGCGCGGCGCGCTCCGCCGCTCCGATAACGCTGCGGGCGGTGATGCCGCTAGCGGCGGACAGAGGCCACCTCCGCGGCGCGCAGACGCGCCGCGAGCTCGGCGGCGCGCGCCGTGATGTCGCCGGCACCCATGCAGAGCAGGAGCGTTCCCGGCGTCGCCCGGGCGACGAGCTCGTCGGTAACGGCGGAGCGCTCGGCCACGTATGTGACGGGCAGCTGCGGCGCGTGCGCGCGCAGGCGACCGGCGATGGAGCCGCCGTCGATGCCGGGCAGGGGCTGCTCGCCCGCCGCGTAGACGTCGGCGATCACCACTTCGTCGGCGGCGGCCAGCGCGCGCGCGAACTCATCGATGAGGTACGCGGTGCGCGTGTAGCGATGCGGTTGAAAGGCGGGCATGATGCGCCCGGGCCAGAACTGGCGCGCGGCCGCGATCGTGGTGCTGACCGCCGTGGGATGATGCGCGTAGTCGTCTACGACGGCAAGGTCGGCGGAGCGGTAGAGCACGTCGAAGCGGCGGCGCACGCCTAGAAAGTCGCTCAATCCCCGCGCGATGCGCTCTTTGGATATCTTCAGCTCGAGGCCCACGGCGATCGCGTGCAGCGCGTTGGCGACGTTGTGCGTGCCGGGCACGGAGAGCGTCACGTCGAGCAACGGCTGGCCATGCAGGACCGCGGTGAAGCGGCTGCCGTCCGCCCCTTGCGTGAGGCCGGTCAGGCTGAGATCGGCGCGGGGTTCCAGGCCCGTCGTGAGGATGCGCGCGCGGCACGGCAGCGCCGCCAGGCGTGCCGTGGCCGGGCAGTCGATGCCGATCACGGCCAGACCCTCGTCCGGCAGCAGCGCGGTAAACTCGCGGAAGGCGTCCCAGAGCCGCTCGAGCGTGCCGTAGTGCGCCAGGTGGTCGTTCTCGATGTTGGTGACCACACCGATGCGCGGCCGCAGCTCTAAGAACGAGCCGTCCGACTCGTCACTCTCGGCGACCAGATAGGTACCGCCGCCGAGCTTCGCGTTGACGCCGCGTCCCACGATCTCGCCGCCGACCAGCACCGTGGGATCCAGCCCGCCCGCCTCTAGCACGGAGGCGACCATCGTGGTGGTGGTGGTCTTGCCGTGCGTGCCGGCGACGGCGATGCCGCAGCGTCCTTGCATCACCTCGGCCAACAGCACGCCGCGCGTGACGATGGGAACTCCGCGATCGCGCGCGGCGCGCAGCTCGGGATTCTCCGGCGCGATGGCCGAGGAGACGACGAGGCGACGTGCGGCGCGGACGTTCTCGGCCGCGTGGCCGACGAAGATCTGCGCGCCCAGCTGCCGCAACTCCAGCAAGCGTGGGCTCTCGGAGAGATCGGAGCCGGAGACGGCAACGCCTTGCGCCAGCAAGACGCGCGCGAGCGCGCTCATGCCGACGCCGCCGATGCCGACAAAGTGGACGTAACCGGACCCCTGGTTCAACATGCCTCCGGGAGCGGGCTCCCCTGTAGTAGATGATCGGCCAGCACACGTTCCGCATCGTCGTGGGCCAATCCGCGTGCCGCCGCGCGCATCGCCTGGAACACCCCCGGCTTGCGCAGCTCCACCAGCGTCCACCACAGGCGATCGCCGTCCAGATCGCCGTCGGCGATCATCACGGCCGCACCCGCACGCTCGAAGACCTCCGCATTCCGTATCTGGTGATTCTCCGTCGCGAACGGATACGGCACCAATACCGCGGCGGTGCCGGTCGCCGCGAGCTCCGCCAGCGTCGAGGCGCCCGCGCGCGCCACGACGAGATCGGCGGCGGCATAACCGAGCGCCATGTCATCGAGATACGGCAACAGCGCTACGCTATTTCCGGGGGCCAGGTCCTGCTCCTCCGCGCGCATCCACTCATAATCGCGTTCGCCGGTGATGTGAATCACCTGCCAGCCGTCCAGCGAGCGGCGTGTTACCAAAGCAGCGAGCGCCTGGTTGACACGGCGCGCGCCTTGACTGCCGCCGATCGCCAGCAGCGTGGGCCGCGCGGGATCCAGGCCCAGCGCCTTACGCGCGACGTCCTTGGGGCGCAAGCGGCGTACGTCCGGGCGCACGGGAACGCCCGTCA
>JAGWST010000434.1 GCA_028869325.1 bacterium
ATGGCCGGCGGAGGACCTGGCGGCGCTCCAGCGCGCGATGAGCGAGGTGATCGCTGAAGGCGGCGCCGTGCTCGTCGCCACGCGCGACGCCGGCGCCGCCCATGGCCTGCAAGCCCGCGTGCGCGCCTTCGGCGAGTTGCACGCCGTGGCGAGCGGCGGCCCATGAAGCGACGGGCGCTGCGGGCGCGTGGCGGAGCGGCGACCTGGGCGCTGGTGCGCGCGGAGACCACCGTTTGGCTGCGCTCCGCGGACGGCTGGCTGGTCACGCTGCTGGCGGCCGCATTGGCCGCGCTCACCTGCGCCTGGCTGGGAAAGCTCCCGACGGAGTTGAGCCGTCTCTACGCGTTCGCGATCGCCGGCTCCGGCGCGCTGGCGGCGCTCGTTGCCGCGTTGCGTATCGTCCCGCGTGAAGGGGCACTCGTGGAGCTGTGGCTGGCAGCGCCGCTCTTCGGGCGCGAGCTCGCCCGCGCAAAGGTGCTGGCAGCGGGCATCCGCGCGCTGCCGGTACTTCTCGCGGCCTACGGCGCCGCGCTCTTCGAGTTGCGCCCGGACGCCGTCGGCGCGGCCGCGCTGCTCTTCATCGGCGTCGCCGCGGCGGCGATCTGCACGCCGCTGGTGCTGGCGTGGGACCTGCGTCTCGCCGCCGTCTGGAGCCCGCTGCTGGCCATTCCGTGCGGCGTGCTCGCGCTGGCGATCGGCTGGAGCGCTACGTTGCCGCGGCCGTACGCCGCCCCGGCGACTGCGGCGCTGGCCGTGCTCTTGACCTACGGCACACTGCGTCAGCTGAGCGAACAGCTCGCCGCGTTCGAGCACTACGGCTCGACGAGCCGGTAGAGCCTTGCCGCCGGCATGCCCGCGGCGCGTGCCGCGCGCAACAGCGATTCGAGGCGGTCGAGATCGGTCGTCAGAGGTAGCGGCGCGCTAGCGTCGATTTACCGTAAGGCGGGTATGATGTCTCTGCACCGGTCGGTCGATCTCGACCGTCGGCGCCGTCGTTTCGCAACGCTCAGACGGGAAACGCACGTTACGTCGCCGGTCGCAGATGCTTTGGGGGAGGTTTCTGCGGCCGGCGATCGCGTTTTGGCCGGGCCGCTAGCTCAGCGGCGTGGTCTGGAACTGGGCCAGTTTCTCCAAGAACGCGCGTTCGAAATGGTCGAGATCGTTGGCGCTGCGGCAGGTGACCCAGTTGCCGTCCTGCACCGCCGGCTGATCGCGGTAGAGACCGCCGGCGTTGCGGATGTCGTCGGCGATCGAAGGTGCGCCAGTCAGTGTTCTCCCGCGCACGACGTGCGCGGAGATCAGGACCTGCGCGCCGTGGCCGATGGTGGCGATGGGCTTGCGCTCGACGTCGAGTTCCTTGATGAGCTTGAGGATCGCCTTGTGGGTGCGAATGCGGTCTGGGCCGACGCCGCCCGGAACGAGGGCCGCGTCGAAATCGGCCGCCGCGACCTCGTCGACGGAGACGTCGGCCTGCAACGATCCCGCCGGCTCGAGACCGCGGCGCCCGCGCAGCCCGCGCGTCTTCGACTCCTCGTTCGGCCCGACGATGGTGACGGTAGCGCCGGCCTCCTCGAGCGCGCGCTTGGGCTCGGTCACCTCGATCTCCTCGAACCCATCGCCGATCAGCACGGCCACGTGCTTGCCAACCATCCCTTGCACTCGAATCGCCCCTCCCGCGAGAAAATGAACGCCCCCGGACCCGGCGACGCAGCCGCCTCTCTTACCGATGCCCGGTAGCCAAGTCCTGCCCGCCCCTGCTACAGCGTAGGCCCGGCCGCCTGAACGGCGACGCGCAGCAGATACGCTAGCTCCAGCTCCAGCTTGCCGGCCGCGTCCAGCAGCTCGTCGGCTCCCAGCGCCACGAGCGTCGGGTTACGCTTGGTCATGTCGCCTTCCGGCACGGCGTAACGCGGGTTGATCTCGCGCATATAGATGCGGGCATCGTGGCGCACTTGCCCCTCGGGCAGAAAGAAGAGCGGATCCAAGCCGGCCGCGTAGGTCACCAGCGAGAGCACGCCGGCGCGCTGCAGAAACTCGATGGCGCGGAGCCGCAGGGCCGCGGCCAGACGCGCGAGCGCGGCGACCCCGACGCGGATCTGGCCTGCCAACAGCGCCGCCACCATCTCCGGCGGAAGGCCGGCCGCCTGCGCGAGGGCCGCCTCGTCCAGCTCGCGCTCGCCCATCATCCTACGCAGCCCCTCCCCGAACGAGGCCCCGCCCGCCGTCCCGGTGATCCCGTCCCAAACCGGCTCCATCACTGCTCCCTCACGCATGCCGCGCGGGGCCGCGGCGCCACCAAGACCTCTTCGCCTTGGATGCGGACGTCGAAGGCGTCGACGGTCGCGAAGTCACCCAGCGTCATCGCCCCCGTCTTCACCTCGAAGCACCAAGCGTGCCAGGGGCAGGTAACCGTCTCCCCCTCAACCCAGCCCTCCGAGAGCGGGCCGCCTTGGTGCGGACAGACGTTGTCGATGGCGAACCAGCCGCCCTCGACGTGAAAGAGCGCGACCTCACGCTCCCCGATCGTGATGGCCATCCCCTCGCCGACCGGTAGATCGCCCACCGTGGCAACGCGCACGTAGGCGCCCGGCTCCTCTCCCGACATCGGCGCCTCGCTTTCGCCGCAGGCGGGCACGCACCTACGGCGGAATCCCAGCCACAATGTTGACCGCCTACCGCGCCTGGCTCGAGAGCGAGCTCAAGACCCTCGGCAACGCCGCGCACCACGCCTATTCGTTCGGCCAAGCGAACATGGCGAAACGGGCGATCGAGCAGCTGGACAAGGCCCTCGCCGGGAGCGTCGTCCTGCCGGATCTCCGGCCCGATGCGGCGACGGAGGCGCTGGCCGCACTGGATCGTCTGGGCGACTCGCCCCCGGAGCTGGCTCCCCTGCGTGAGGCCCTACGCCGCGGCTTGCACGCCGGCGGCTAAACCGCTATACTCCAACGGTCGCCGGCCTGGACACCCCGGATGCGCGCACGCGCGGGTGCCTGGAGCCGAAGCGAGCCAATCCTTGAACGAGGAGCATGCAGCGATGCCGCTGACCAAAGAGCGCAAGCGCGAGATCATCGAGAAGTTCGGCGCCTCGACCACCGACACCGGGTCTGCCTCGGTGCAGATCGCGATGCTGACCGAGTCGATCAACCAGCTCAACGAGCACCTCAAGATTCACAAGAAAGACCACCATAGCCGCCGCGGCCTGCTCATGCAGGTCGGCCAGCGCCGCCGCCTGCTCAACTACCTGCAGCAGACGGATCTGGAGAAGTACCGCGCCCTAATCGGCGAGCTGGGCCTGCGCCGCTGAGCGCGGCCGCGGCGCCGCCCGGGATGCGTGGTCGAGGGGCGCGGCGAGACTCGCGCCCCTCCTTGATATCAAGGGCTTTGCCGCCGCGCGTCGAATCGCGCCGCGTTTGAACCAAAGAGCACAAGCATCACGCCGGACGCCGTCCGGCCCACAATTAGGAGAATTTCGTGTCTGAACCCGTGTCCGTCTCCATGGACCTGGGCGGGCGCAAGCTTACCATCGAAACCGGAGAGCTTGCCAAGCAGGCCGGAGGAAGCGCCCTCGTGCGCTTCGGCGACAATGTCGTCCTGGCCGCCGTCACCGCCTCGAATTCGCCCCGCGAGGGCATCGACTTCTTCCCCCTCACCGTCGACTATGAAGAGCGCATGTACTCCGCGGGCAAGATTCCCGGCGGCTACATCAAGCGCGAGGGGCGCCCGACCGAGCATGCCATCCTGAGCGCACGCCAGATCGATCGGCCGATTCGCCCGCTCTTCCCCGACGGCTTCCGCAACGAGGTCCAGATCATCGTCACAGTGCTGGCGAACGATCCACAGGTCGACTCCGACGTGTTGGGTCAAGTCGCCGCCGGCGCCGCGCTGGCCCTCTCCGACATCCCGTTTCCTCACACCGTCGCCGGCCTGCGCGTCGGCTGCACCGACGGCGAGTACATCATCAACCCCACCATCGCCCAGATCGAAGAGGGGACGATGGAGATCGTCGTCGCCGGCACCAAAGATGCCGTGATGATGGTCGAGGGCGGCGGCAAGGAGGTCTCCGAGGAGCGGTTCCTCGGCGCCGTCGAGTTCGCGCACGAGCACATCAAGAAGATCGTCGCGCTGATCGACGGCCTGGCCAAGAAGGCCGGCAAATCGAAGCGCGACTTCAAGCTCTTCCTGCCGAACGAAGATCTCGACGCCTGGGTGCGCAAGACGTTCGCCAAGGACGTCGCCAAGGCGATGCGCGTCGTCGATAAGCAAGAGCGCAACGCCGCCTTCGACGCGATCAGCAAGGAGGCCGCGCTCGAGCGGTTAGAAGCGAAGAAGCCCAAGCACTACGAGGAGCTCGTCCAGTTCATCACCACCACCAAGGACTTCGATCGCATCATCAAGGCGATGGAAGAGGATGAGCTGCGCACGATGGTGGTCGACGAAGGGTTGCGCCCCGACGGCCGCAAGCCAGACGAGGTCCGCCCCATCTGGTGCAAGGTCGGATATCTCCCGCGCGTCCATGGCTCGGGGGTCTTCACGCGCGGCCAGACGCAGATCATGACGATCTGCACGCTGGGCAGCAAGAGCGACGAGCAGCGCCTCGACACCATCGTGGATGTCGAGGGCAAGCGCTACATGCACTACTACAAC
>JAGWST010000435.1 GCA_028869325.1 bacterium
ACGATGCGGCGCGAGACCAGCCAAGAGCGCAGCGCCAACCCCGTGCTGTAGACGGCGTTGGGCACAAACGTGAGCAACAGCAACGGGATGGATTGCGGAAAGACCAGCGGCGGCATCGCCACGTAGACATAGAGCATCACCAGCGGAACGCCCACCGCCAGGCGGAAGGCCTGCCCGGTGAGCCAGCGATGGCGCAGGTCGAGATCGATCAAGCCAAGGCTCAAGAATGCCACGGCGGCCCAGTACATCATCCGGCCCGCCTACGGCGCCGGTGGAAGCGGCACCTCTTGCGCTGGGTCGTTTTCAGACGTTTGCTCTTGACGGGGCGCGATCGTGCGTGATCTCCACGGTGGGAGGTACGCATGGACGGAATTGGCGCCTTTGGAGACGGGCAACTGCGCAGCGCCGTGGCGGCGCAGCGCAAGCCCTCCGAGGTCACCTTCAGCGGCACGGTGACCAGCGAGCCGCTCTTCTTCCACAGCCGGCGCAGCGGGCTCACTCACGAAGCGTTCGACGTGAGTCCACCCTCGGGGCTGCGCACGCAGGTGGTGGAGAACGTCGACGTCGGGCCGCGCGTCCCTGTGCACCGCGGCGACTCCGTGGTCGTGCGCGGGGAGTACGTGCGCGACGCCGGAGAGACGCACATCGTGCACTGGACGCACCACGATCCCGACGGGCGCCACGTGGGCGGCTTCATCGTCGACGACGGGCGGCGCTACGCGTGAGTCTTGGCCAGCACATCGGCGCGCGCGCGCGCCTTGGCGGCCTTGAACGCAGGCGTGCCGAAGGACTCGAAGCCCTGCACCAGGTGCAGATAGCGCGGGTCGTTGAGCGAGACGCCCTTCAGCGTAAGAATATCCGGAACCGGCTTGTCCTTCGAGAGCACGATGTGGTACTCGTGGCCGGCCTTGGTGGCCCAGAACTGCGGGCTGGTGAACGTGAAGGCGTGGCTGCCGCTCACGCCGCCGATCGTCGAGGCGACGCGAATGGCATAGGATTCCGTCGCGCCGTTCACGCGAGGCTTGCTGGGAAGCTCCTTGACGCCCTCGGCTTTGGCCTTGTCGAAGAACGCCGGCACGTCGACGGAGCGCAGCGTATCGTGGACAGTCGCCTTGACGCCGTTGCGCCCAGCGATCGTGTAGGCCACCCGTGACTTGCCGTCGACGTCGTCCATCTCGTAGCGCTCGGCGATCAGCGGACCACTCGCATACTCGACCGCCATCGAGAGGTGCAGCTCGCTGCGCGAGTCGAGCACGCCTTGGACTTGGCCGAACTTCCCCAGGTCGCCGCGGACGCCGTAGTGCCACGCACCGTAAAGGAACAGTAAGGTTACTGCAACGATTCCGGCATCTCGTAGTGCGCGCGGTAGGAAGGATTTCATGGCACCCCGATAACCTTGGAGTGACTATGGATGGTCTGGCGCCGGCGGGGCCACGCTGGCGCTCGAAGCTGGAAGCTCAAGCCATGGTTGGTCGCGCCGTCACCGGCACCCTGGTGCTGGCGAGCTACCTGATCGCCCCTGCGGCCTCACGTCACCTGCTGGCGCTGCCTCTGGGTCTCTTCCCGTTTCTCGTCAACGCCGTCCTCTGGATGTTCCTACGGCACACCTGCGGCCGGCCGGTGCTGAAGCGAATCGCCTTGGCTGCTACGCTGGCCGACCTGGCGGTGATCGCCGGCCTGGTGCTGGGAAACTTGATTCCCGTACTGGCGCTGCCCCTCATCCTCGTGCTGCCGATCGACGAGCTCTCGATCCGCTATCGCGTGCGCGGGGCGGCGATCGGCATGGGCTTGGCCGCGACAGGGATCATCTACGCGTTGATGCGCGAGGGCGCGGCGTGGGACGCCCAGCGCTTCTTGACGCTCTTCTGGTTACTCGGTTTGGCGTTCATGCTGGGCGGCGTGCGGGGAGCGATCGCCTCGTTCGCCAATTGGCGGGCCCGCATCTTGGCCGAGAAGAGCGAGCACGCGGCCGCGATGGCCAGGCAGCTGGCGACCCTGCTGGAGCTCTCGAGCGAGATTCTGCAGCAGCGCGACGTCGATGACGTGCTCTCCTCCGTCGCGGTAGGCGTGAGCCGCATCTTCGGCTTCAAGTACGTGACGATCTGCTTCCAGACCGCGCCCGGTGGTGACTTCGAGCGCCGCGTGCTGTGGGGCTTTCCATCCCAGATCGTCGCCGAGCGCTCGGGAGAGAGGATAGACCGCCGCGCCTTCGTGGAGGCGCTCTCGCACTCGCAGGAGATCGTCGATCACTGCTACTACTCGCCCGCGGAGCAGTACGTCACCTTCAAGAACGAGATCTACGTCGACGAGCAGCCCCCGCACGCGGAGCGTGCGAAGCCCGGCGCCTGGCATGGCCGCGACTCGATGGCCTTTGTGATGACCGATGCTCACGGCGACCTGATCGGCTACATGTCGGTGGACGGCCCCGCCGACGGCATGGTACCCAGCCGCGAGACGATGATCTCCATGCAGGTCTTCGTGAACATGGCGGGCTTGGCGATCATCAACGCGGACCGCAGTGTTCGGGCCAGCGAGAATGCCCGCCTGGAGGCCGAGGCACGGCGCCTGCAGATGGAGTTCCTCAGCGAGATCTCGCACGAGATCCGGGCGCCGCTGGCAACGATCCAGGGCGCGTCATCGCTGCTGCGCACCCACTCCCACGAGCTGGAGCCCAAGCGCCGCAACGAATTTCTTGGCGCCGTCCACGACGCGGCGCGCGGCCTGGCGCACATGGTTGAAGACCTGCTGCTGCTCTCGAAACTGGAGACCGGACACTTCCGCTTGGATCCGGAGCCGGTCGATCTGCTGGCGGTAACGCGTGATGCGGTGCGCGCGACGCTCGGAGAGCGTCCGGGTGCGCTGGTCTCGCTCGCCGTGCCGCCGGAGCCGCTGCCGCCGGTCTGGGCCGATCCGCAACGGCTGCAGCAGATCCTAATGAACCTGCTCTCCAATGCGCTCAAGTACGCCCCGATGCACACCGCCGTCTATCTCCAGATCACGCACGTCGACGGCGGCGCCTTGGTCTCCGTCTCCGACGATGGGCCTGGCATTCCGGAGGAGGAGCGCGCGAAGCTCTTCACGCGCTTCGGCAGCTTGAGCAACGCCAAAGCCGACTCCACGGGTTTGGGGCTCTACATCTCGAAGAGCCTTGCGCTGGCTATGGAGGGTGACCTGGACTGCGACTCCGAACCCGGCGCAGGCACGACCTTCTCACTGCGACTGCGCTTCGCCGGCTGGAAGGCGGAGCCGGATGTGGGAGGGCCGCAGGGTGGAGCGATCGACGATGCTCTTGGAGAGGTTACGTAGCGGAATACTGTTAGCCGATGGGGCGATCGGAACGATGCTCTATGCGGAGGGCGCGGCGCCGCACACGTGCCTGGAGGCGCGCAATCTCGAACAGCCGGAGTTGGTGCAAGGGCTTCACGAGCGCTATGTGGAGGCGGGCGCCGACCTCATCGAGACGAACACCTTTGGAGCGAACGCGCTCAAGCTGCGAG
>JAGWST010000436.1 GCA_028869325.1 bacterium
ACGATCACGCCGCCGACCTCCAGCGCCTCGAAGGCTCTCCACGCGCGCCGCAGATCGTTGGTGAAGACGCCTGCCTGCAGCCCGTACGGCGAGGCATTGACGCGCGCGAGCGCCGCGTCGAAGTCGTCGACGACGGAGACCGTGGTGACCGGCCCGAAGATCTCCTCGCGCTCGACTTTCATCTCCGGCTTCGTCTCACTCAGGATCACCGGATGGATGAGGTTCCCTTCGCGCTTGCCGCCGCGCAGCACGCGCGCGCCGGCGTCTTTCGCCTCCTGCACCCACGCCATCACGCGATCGGCGTTCGCGGCGTCGATCATCGGCGAGACCATCGCCGAATCGTCACGCGGATCGCCGACGCCTAGCGCGTCGGTGGCGGCCAGGAACTTCGCGAGAAACGGCTCGGCGACGCTGCGGTCCACCAGCACGCGCTGGACCTTGATGCAGACCTGACCGCCCTGGCCGAAGGAGCCGATCGCGCAGCGCCCGGCGGCCCAATCCAAATCGGCGTCGCCCCAGATGATGGCCGCGGCGTTGCCGCCCAGCTCCAGCAGCACGCGCTTCTTGCCCGCGATCGACTTCAAGTGCCAGCCGACCTTCGACGAGCCGGTGAAGCTCAAGACCTTGAAGCGCTCGTCGGTGGCGAGGCGTTCGGCGACCTCGATCGGCGCATGCACGACGGAGAGCGCCTCGCGCGGAATGCCCGCCTGGTAGCAGATATCGGCCAGCTCGAGCGCGCAGAGCGGTGCCTGCACCGGCGGCTTGAGCACCACGGGGCAACCGACGGCGAAGGCGGGACCGAGCTTGTGCGCAACCAGGTTGAGCGGGAAGTTGAAGGGCGCAATCGCGGCCACCGGTCCAACGGCAAAGCGCTCGACGATCGCCGTGTAGCCCTCCGTCGCCGCGGAGAGATCCAGCGGAAGGAGATCACCGCCCGTGCGCGTCGACTCCTCGGAGGCGATGGAGAAGGTGGTGATGGCGCGATCCACCTCGATCGCCGACCAGCGCCGCGGCTTACCGGACTCGGCGATCATCAGCTCGATCAGCGCGTCCTTGCGCTCGCGCAGGCCCTCGACGACGCCGCGCAGCACGTCGCGGCGGCGATGGCGCGGCCAGCGCGAGAAGCTGGGAAAGACGTCGACGGCGGCACGAATCGCGCGCTCCATGTCGTCGTGGCCCGCGACGGCGATCGTGGCGACCGTGCTCCCATCGAATGGATTGAGCACCGTCTCGCGGCCCGTCCCCTCGCTGGGGGTGCCCGCGATCGGTAACGGGTAGTGCTTCACGTCGGTCAGCATCGGTGGTCCTTCTCCCAAGTCGTGCCGGCGGGTCCTTTCGCTCGCGGTTGACCACGGCCGCTGAAGGCTCCTCCCCGCTCGGCATGGTATGAGTGCTGCCTCGTGAGCGACCAAGAGGCCATGCGCCGCTACCGCGCGGTGCGCGACGACGTTGCCGAGCGGCTCCGCCGCCTGGAGGGGCATCTGGCCTCCCCGGCGCTGCCGCCCTGGTACGGCCGCGACGGGGATTGCGCGCTGCTGGCGCAGGCGCGCGGACGCTTAGAAGAGGCGCGCTTCGTCTTAGCCGTGGTGGGCGAGTTCTCCAGCGGCAAGTCGTTTCTGCTCAACGCCCTGCTGGAGAAGGTCTCGCTGGAGCGTCACGAGGGCCTTCCTTCGCGCCTCAAGGGGCTCTTGGCGACGGACATCAATCCCTCCACGGCGACGATCACCGAGCTGGAGTACGGCCGCGAGGAGTCGGCGACGGCGGTCTACGCAAGCGGACGCATGGAGCGTATCCCGCTCGAGCGGCTCGCGCGCTTCGTCGCCGTTGGCCCCGAGGAGGGCGCGCTGCACGACGCCACCGCCGACCTCGATGCGGCCCCGACGCACGTCCGCGTGCGCGTCGACTCGCCGTTTCTCGCCGGCGGTTTCATCGTTGCCGACACGCCGGGCCTTGCCTCCATCAATCCCGCGCACCGCCGCGCGACGCTCGCCTATCTGCCCAGCTCCGACGCCGTGCTCTACCTGATCGATACGCAGCAGCCGTTCAGCGAGGGCGATGCGGCCTTCTTGGGCATCGTGCGCAGCCACATCGAGAGCCTCTTCATCGTGCAGACGAAGATCGATCTCTGGCGCGCCCGCGAGGGCGGTGAGGAAGAGGCATGGCATGCGGCCTACCGCCGTATCGCGGGACTCGCGGCGCAGCATGCGCCGGGGACGCCGATCTTTCCGTTGTCGGCGCGCGAGTACGCCGAGGGGATGCTGACGAAGGATGCGGCGATGATCGAGGCCAGCCGCTTCCCCGACTTCCTGGCGGCGCTCGACCGCTCGCTGGTGGCGAGCGCCGGACGCAACCGCCTGCGGCGGGCCCTCGACGCGGCGAGCGCGGCTACGCGGCGCGCGCTGCGTCAAATCGACCTCGACGTCGCCGCCCTGTCCAAGAGCGCCGCGGAGCTGCAACGAGAGCGGGCCCGGTTGCTGCCGGAGGTCGAGCGCGTGAAGGCGGAGGCGC
>JAGWST010000437.1 GCA_028869325.1 bacterium
CGACCCCGCGCCTCCATCCGCCCAACGTATGCGTTGCCATCACTCCCGGTTAGCCCTGAGAAGCCAAGAGCTTCTCGGCGTTCGCCTTCGCCTCGTCGATGGTGCCGCACATGTAGAACGCCTGCTCCGGCAGATCGTCCAGCTTGCCCTCCACCAGATCCTTGAAGCCGGCCACCGTGTCGACCAGCTTGACATACTTGCCGGGGCGGCCCGTGAATTGCTCGCCGACGAAGAACGGCTGCGTGAGGAAACGCTGGATGCGGCGCGCGCGGCCCACGATCACCTTATCTTCCTCGGAGAGCTCCTCGACGCCGAGGATGGCGATGATGTCCTGCAGGTCTTTGTAGCGCTGCAGCGTCTCCTGCACCTTACGCGCCACCTGGTAGTGCTCCTCACCGACGATGCGCGGCTCGAGGATGCGAGACGTCGATGCAAGCGGGTCGACGGCGGGATAGAGTCCCTCCTCCGTCAGCGCGCGGTTCAGCACCGTCGTCGCGTCGAGGTGGCCGAAGGTCGTGGCCACGGCGGGGTCGGTCAAATCGTCGGCGGGAACGTAGACGGCCTGCACCGAGGTGATCGAGCCCTTGCGCGTCGAGGCGATGCGCTCTTCTAGACGCCCCATCTCGGTGAACAGCGTGGGCTGATAGCCCACCGCCGAGGGCATCCGCCCCATCAGCGCGGAGACCTCGGAGCCGGCCTGTACGAAGCGGAAGATGTTGTCGATGAAGAGCAGCACGTCGCTGCCCAGCTCGTCACGAAAATACTCCGCCATCGTCACGCCGGTCTGCCCGACGCGGAAGCGCACCCCCGGCGGCTCGTCCATCTGGCCGAAGACGAGCGCCGTGTTCTTGATGACGCCCGACTCTTTCATCTCGACCCAGAGGTCGTTGCCCTCACGCGTGCGCTCGCCGATGCCGGTGAAGACGGAGAAGCCCGAGTGCTCGACGGCGATGTTGCGGATCAGCTCTTGGATGAGCACCGTCTTGCCGACGCCGGCGCCGCCGAAGAGGCCCACCTTACCGCCGCGCGCGTAGGGCGCAATCAGATCGATGACCTTGATGCCCGTCTCGAACATCTTGGTGGTGGGGTCCTGGTCCTCGAAGAGCGGAGGCTCGCGGTGAATCGGCCAGTAGGCCTTGGCCTCGACCTTTTGATCGGTGTCGATCGCCTTGCCCAGCACGTTGAAGATGCGGCCCAGGACGCCTTCGCCGACGGGCACGGTGATCGGCGATCCCGTGTCGGCGACCTCGGCGCCGCGCACCAGCCCGTCCGTCGAGCCCATCGCCAAGCAGCGCACCTGGTTGTTGCCCAGCTCGTCCTGCACCTCGAGCACCAGCTCGCGGGCCATCATCGCGGTGCCGCCCAATTGCACGTCGTCGGCGTGCGCCTTGCCGTTCCCCAAGCTGCCGCCGCCGGAGCCCACGTGCACCTTCAGCGCGTTGTTGATCGACGGCAGCGTCTCCGCCGTGAACTCGACGTCGACGACATTGCCGAGGATCTGGACGACCGTGCCCGTGTTCTTTTCCCCACTCATGTGTCCCACTCGCTCCACTTCATTGCTTTTTCTTCAAGGTTCCGGCACTCGCACCGGATCGAACCGCTCAATGTCCGGCGGCGCGGAGGGCCTCCGCCCCGCCCGCGATCTCTAAGATCTCTTTGGTGATGGCCGCCTGGCGAGCACTATTCATCGCCACCGTCAGCTCTTCGATGAGCTTGCCCGCGTTGTCCGTCGCGTTGGTCATCGCCAGCAGCTGAGCCGCGAAGAACCCCGCCAGAGTCTCTTGCATGGCGGCGAAGATCGTGAACGCCAGGTACTTGGGCAGCAGCGCGCTGAGCACCGTTGCGGCATCCGGCTCGAACTCCACCGAGGCCAGCGCGGCGTGTCCCTCGCCGCCGGACACGCCGGGCTTGCGCTCGATGGGAATCAAGCGCGCGGCTTCGGGACGTTGCGTCAGCATCGAGATGAAGCGCGGCCGCACCAGCGCGATCTCGCCGATCCGGCCCTCGGCAAAGTCGCTCGTTAGCCGCTGGGCAACCTTGCGCGCCTGCTCCACCATGGGCAGATCCTTAGGCGCCAGCAGCCACTGCGCCGGCGCCTCGCCGCGCAGGCGCCGCACGGCCTGGATCGCCTTGGTGCCGACGGGATACCACAGCACGCTCTCGCCGCCGCGCGAGCGCACGAAGCGCTCCGCTTCGCGCACCGTATTGGCGTTGAAGGCGCCAGCCAAGCCCTTGTCGGCGGTGAGCAGCACGACGGCCAGCGACTTGCCGGCGACGGGCGGCTGCAGCCACGGATGGTCGACCTTGCCGCCCTTCTCCACCAGCTCGTCGAGCATGAACCGCATCCGCTCGGCATACGGCCGCGCCGCGCGCATCGCCGCCTCGGCACGCCGGATGCGTGCCGCGGCGACTTGCTTCATCGCCTTGGTGATCTGCTGCGTATTCTTCAGCGACTTGATGCGGTCGCGAAGGTCGCGTACGGAGGGCATCTGCTATCGGCTTCCTTACGCGGCTCCGACCGGCGAAGGCTGGTACTGCTTCTTGAAGGCGTCGATGGCCGCTTTGAGCTGGCCCGCGAGATCGTCGGAGAGCACCTTGCTCTCGACGATGGCCTTGCCGATCTCGGGGCGCTTCTCGTGCATGTAGGTGAGAAACTGGTGATTCCACTCCGCCAGCCGCTCGGTAGGCACGTCCCTCACAAAGCCCTGCGTCGCCGCGAAGAGCGTCATCACCTGGTTCTCGACGGGCTGCGGCTGGTACTGCGGCTGCTTGAGCAACTCGGTCAGCTTCTCGCCGCGCGCCAACTGGTTCTGCGTCGCCTTGTCGAGATCGGAGCCCAGCTTGGCGAAGGCCGCCAGCGAGCGATACTGCGCGAGGTCGAGCTTCAGCGGGCCGGCTACACTGCGCATCGCCTTGATCTGAGCCGAGCCTCCGACGCGCGAGACGGAGAGGCCGACGTCCACCGCGGGGCGGATGCCTTGGTGGAAGAGTCCCGTCTGCAGGTAGATCTGGCCGTCCGTGATCGAGATCAGGTTCGTGGGGATGTAGGCCGCGACGTCGCCGGCCTGTGTCTCGATGACGGGCAACGCGGTCAGCGAGCCGCCGCCCTTGCCGTCGGAGAGCTTGGCGGCGCGCTCCAAGAGGCGCGAGTGCAGGAAGAAGATATCGCCGGGGTAGGCCTCACGTCCAGGCGGCCGGCGCAGCAGGAGCGAGATCTCGCGATAGGCCACCGCGTGCTTGGAGAGATCGTCGTAGATGATGAGGACGTCTTTGCCCTCGTACATCAGTTCTTCGCCCATCGCGCAGCCCGCGTACGGCGCGATGTACTTCAGCGCCGGTGAATCCGACGGCGAGGTCGTGACGACCG
>JAGWST010000438.1 GCA_028869325.1 bacterium
CGGTCATGTCGCGCTTGGAGAGCGTGCGCGTGCGCTCCAGCAGGCGGTCGCTGAGCGTCGTCTTGCCGTGGTCGATGTGGGCGATGATGCAGAAGTTGCGGATATGAGACGTAGAGGTGGACATTCCGCGCTAGTATACCACGAGAGGGTGCCTCAGGCCCGCCGCCTGCCGGCCGTGGTCCGCGCGATGCCGCGCGCTCACGTCCCCGTGCCGCCGCCGAAGTTGAGCACGTACTTGACGATCAGGCGGTTCAGCGTGGCGACGGCCGCCGGCGTTCCGTAGTCGACGTAGAGCTCGCCGCCGTTGGCGAACCTGCGGTGGTAGCCCACGGAGAGGTTGACGCCGGGCCGGGCGAAGCCGCCGCTTCCCGAGACGGAGCGCAGCCCCAGCGAGAGGTTCTCCTCCGGCCCCAGGGACTCGGCCAGCGAGACGCGGCGCAGCCATTGGCCGTCGCGCCCGCCGGCCGTGAAGCGCTCGAGCGTGCCGTCATACTCGAAGGAGATGCTCGCGCGCCTGCCCAGCGGCCGCGATGTGCTGGAGGTGAACTGCTGGAGATAGAAGTTGGAGAACGGACCCCAGATGTAGTTGAAGTCGAGCGGCGTGGGCGTGCCGTCGCGGTAGCCGATGCCGAAGTTATGCTGGTTGAACGGCTTCGTCTGTCCGCCGGTGTAGGCGGGATAGCCCTGCGCGTAGCCGCGCAGCTCGCTGACGATCGAGCCCGGCGTGAGATGGATCAGGTTCTTGAAGGTGAGATCGAGGCTCATCGTCGTGTCGGCCTCACGCACGGCGCCGGAGCCGTCGCGCAGGCGATCCGCGCCAAGGGCGATCAGCCAGGACTTGACGACGGAGCGCGCAGAGCCGTTGCCCAGCAGGTTGACGTAGGCAACCGGTCCACGCGCGTCGTTGATCGAGGTGTAGCCGTCGAGCGGCGCAAACTGCGGTCCGACGTCCTTCCAACCGACGTTGGCCTCGTAGTTGGCGCGGCGCACGTCGACGAAGGCCCCCAGCGTGTGCCCGGCACCCGGAGTGGTGACGAAGGTGCCGCGTTCCAGCGCACCGTCTAGGCCGTAGATGAGGCCGTTGGAGAGGTTGTGCCACTCGATGCCGCCTTCGGTGGTGGTATCGTTGCCGTTCGCGTGGTGGGCGGCCACGCCGTCGGCGCACCATTGAAAGCTGCGCCCTGGAACCAGGTGCTGGAACCCATAGACTTCGTCGTCGAAACCGGCGCCCTTGATCTCCATGGCGCCGATCGACTGCATGCCGAAGGTACCCTCCAGCTTCAGGCCGCGATCGAACGATCCGATGTTGGGCGAGTAGAAGACCTGATCCGGGGCGGCGATCAGCGAGAAGCTCAGCGGGTTGGGGTTGAAGAACGCGGCGCCTTGCGCGAAGAACGGGCGATACTCGCTCAAGGCGCGCGGAAACTCTTGCGGCGCGATGGTCTGCTGATCCGTCTCCACGTTGGAGAAATCGGGGCTGAGCGTGGCCACCATCGCCAGCGATCCGGTGAGCGGGTAGGTGAGGTCGCCCCCGTATGCCCGAATCGGCGCGCGCGCGAAGCGATCGGGAGCCGCCGGCGCCACTTGGAACTGGCTGCGGTCGCTGCCCGCGCTGCCCAGCGCATAGACCTCACCGTGCGGGGCGAGGCGAACGAGCCCGGCAGCCACGTGGACCTCCCTCAGGGCGGGCCAGAAGCGCGCGTCGAGGACGTTGGGAAAGGCGGGGCTGCTGTCCATCAACGGGCTGTAGGCCCAGCTGTAGTCCTCACCTCTGGCCGCCACGCGGCGAATGAAGTTGATGCGCCAGGTTTGGCTGTGGCCGCTGCGCAGGCGCAGCGCTCGGAGCGGAATCAGCAGCGTCGCCGTCCAGTTGCCCTGGTCGATCACCGCCGTGCCCTGCCACGGAGGATCGAAGCGGCTCGACTCGCTGGACTGCTGGTAGCGCACGCCGCGCGGCGAGATCTCGAAGTAGTAGACTTGCGTGCCGTTGCCGCTGGTATCAATGCCCACGCCCACGTAGTCGTCGACGCCGAAGCCGACGTTGTTGGTGGTCTGCGTGGCCGTGATCGGCACGCCGCCCTGCTCGGCGCGGAAGCGCACGGAGATGCTGTGCTCGTCGAGCTGCAGCGCGGCCGTCGTCGTCAGCGGGGCCGGCCCACGCGTCGTGAGGTCCGCGAACTCTGTCGCGGTGAGCGCGTCGCCGGCGGGAGCCGCGAACGAGGCGTTGCGGTCGACGGAGGCGAGCGCCGGGATGGCGGCGGCCAGCATCGCGGCAAGCGCCAGCGCGGCGCCGCGCGCGGCGTGCAGAGTCAACATGCGCCCCTCTACGCTACGCGATGCCGATGGCCTTGCGGACGCGCCGCAGGGTGCCCCGCGCCGTCTCGCGCGCGCGCTCGGCGCCGCGCGCCAGGATGCGATCGAGCCCATCCTCGTCGGCGCGCAACGCCTTGTACCGCTCGCGCAGCGGCGCCAAGCGGCGTTCCATCACGGTGAAGAGCGCCTCCTTGGCCTGCGCCCATCCGATGCCCGCGGCATAGCGCGCGCGCAGCTCCTCCGTCTCCCCCGGCGCGGCGAAGAGGCGGTAGAGATGGAAGATATCGCTGGCCGCAGGGTCTTTCGGCTGCTCCGGCGGCTGCGAGTTGGTCTTGATGCGCATCACCAAGCGGCGCAGCTCGGGGGCCGGCGCCCAGAGCGGGATGACGTTGTCGTAGGACTTCGACATCTTGCGACCGTCCAGGCCCGGGATCGTCATGATCTCCTCGTTGATCGCCGGCTCCGGCGCCACCAGTACCTCGCCGAAGGTGCGATTGAATTTCTGCGCGAGGTCTCGCGCGATCTCGACGTGCTGCTTCTGGTCCTTGCCGACGGGCACGGCCGTGGCGTCGTAGAGGATGATGTCGGCAGCCATCAGGACCGGGTAGGTGTAGATGCCGGCGTTGACGTCCTTGCGCTCCGCCGCGGCCGCCTTGTATGCGTGCGCGCGGTCCAACAGGCCCTTCGGCGCCATGCACGCCAGAACCCAAGTCAGCTCGAAGACCTCCGCGACTGCGGACTGCCGGTAGAAGAGCGTGCGCTCCGGATCGAGCCCGCAGGCCAGCCACGTCGCCGCGACGTCGTAGATCTGGTTGCGCAGCGCGGCCGGTTCGTCGACGGTGGTCAGCGCGTGATAGTCGGCGATGAAATAGAGCGATCGCTCGTAATGCTTGGCCATCTCGATGGCAGGAACGATCGCGCCGAGGTAGTTGCCGATATGCATCGTACCGGTCGGCTTGATACCGGTGAGCGAAATCTCCATGGGCGTCTATGGTTGTTCGTGAGCGATCTCACTCCCTTGATCCAGGGAACGGCGCGGCGTGGGGCCAAGCGCAATCGCATGAAGATCGTACAGAGACTCGTTCCCTTCCTCGCCCTTGGAGGCGCGCTGGCACTCGCCGCGCCGGCCTCCGCCGCACCGTCGATCGCGGGCGGCATCTTCACCGGGAACTCGACCGACATCGGTGGCATCCTGACCGACTCGCTCTCCGCTCCGGTGGTCCCAGCGCAGTTCCAGATCTCCGTCGGCGCGCCGCTCTCCAACAACGACGGCCGCTTCGCGGCGACGGCCGAGTTGGTGGGACACGGTGCCAGCGGCTATATCGGCGGCGGCCTCGGCGTCGGGCAGATGGAGAGGAACGGCAACACGGGGGCGATGTTCGTCGGCATCCTGGGGACCAAGGTCGCCCCGTTGACCTCGCTCGAGCTGCGCGTCTACGGCGGCGGTGGGAACGACGTCGGCTCCTCAGCGTTTCTTGGCTTGCGCTTCGGCCTCTAGCGGGCTGCGCAGGCTGCGCTAACCTTCCCAAACGATAAGCAGGGGTCCCC
>JAGWST010000439.1 GCA_028869325.1 bacterium
AAGTGAGGACGTCGGGTTCTTTACCGACGTCACGCTCTGCATCGGCTGCAAAGCGTGCGAGGTGGCCTGTAAGCAATGGAACCAGCTGCCGTCCGACGGCTATGCCTTCTCGGGCAACTCCTACGACAACACGGGGCGTCTCTCCGCGACGACCTGGCGTCACGTGGACTTCGTCGAGCAGTTCGACCGCGTCAACCCCGCCGAATCGCGTTGGGTGATGCTCTCCGACGTCTGCAAGCACTGCACGCACGCGGGCTGCATGGAGGCCTGCCCTACCGGCGCGATCGTTCGCAACGAGTTCGGCGCCGTCTACGTCCAGCCGGATATCTGCAACGGTTGCGGCTACTGCGTCCCCTCCTGCCCGTTCGGTGTCGTCGCCATTGCGCAGGAGCAGGGTGTCGCACAGAAGTGCACGCTCTGCTACGACCGTCTGAAAGACGGCATCGAGCCCGCCTGCGCGAAGGCCTGCCCCACGGACTCCATCCAATTCGGGCCCGTCGGGCAGCTCAAAGAGCGCGCTAGAAGGCGCACCGAGGAGCTGCTGGCCCGCAACGTGCCGGCGCGGCTCTACGGCGTCGACGAAGAGACCTCCGTCGGCGATCTCAACGCCTTCTTCCTCATCACCGACCGCCCCGAAGTCTTCAACCTGCCGCCCAAGCCCGTACTGCCTTCGACCTACCAGCCCGTCGCCTATCTTAGCGGCTTCCTGGCCACGGCGGCATTGGCGATCGTAGCGATGCAGGCGTTTAGGAGCCGCTGATGGCCGATAGCGCGCGCGGCGAGCTGTTGCAGATCACCCCCGACGCCGTCGCGGCAAGCCTCGCGCGCGGCGACGGCGGCTTCGGACGCGATCAGCGCTCCTACTACGACCACCCCGTCTTGCGCGGCGCGCACTGGCGCTGGGAGATCATCTGGTACTTCTACATCGGCGGGCTGATGAGCGGGAGCGCGATCCTGGCCTCCGCCGCCGATACCTTCGGCGGCGTCGAGGATCGCGACGTCGTGCGCAACGGACGTTTGCTGGCGCTGTTGGGCGCCGCCGTCAGCCCGCTGCTGCTCATCAAGGACCTGGGACGCCCGGATCGCTTCCTCCACATGACGCGCATCCTCAAGCTGAAGTCACCGATGTCGGTGGGCGTCTGGTCGCTCATCACGTTCTCCACCTTCTCGGCGATCGCCGCGCTCGAGGAGATGCTGGGCCGCGGGCACGTGCCGTGGCTCCTCGGCGGTCTGCTGCCGCGCGGTGCGCGCAATCTCTTTCACGCCCTCGCCGCCGCCTTCACCGGATCGTACACCGGCGTGCTGATC
>JAGWST010000440.1 GCA_028869325.1 bacterium
CGCGATCGTCTCGCGGGCGATGAGATCCAAGACGACGGGGCCGTCGTCGGGGGTGCCCGCCGTGAGCGGCGGCAGCACGCGCGCAACGGGTGCGGCGGGGCCGTCCGCATGCCGCGCCGTGGCGAGGACGGTGCCGAGCACGCCCCAGGTGTAGGCGGCGTCGACGCGCACGTCGAGCCACGGCCCGTCCAGGGACTGACCGGGGACGATCACCGTCACGTTCTCGCCGCTCTTGGCGGCATAGCGGCCCGGGTCTTTCTTCGAGGGCCCCACGATCAGCGCGCGCACCTCGCCCCCCACGAGCGATGCATGGTAGGCGCGCGTCAAGCGGTCCTGCGCCTCGGCCAGGCGCCGAAGGCGCGAGCCGGCCGCGGCGGCGTCGACGAAGTGCTCGCTCCAGCGTGCCGCCTGGGTGCCGCGCCGCGGCGAGTAGATGAAGGTGTAGGCGTTCTGGAAGGTGCCCTCCGCGACGTAAGCCAGCGTCTCTTCGAACATCTCCTCCGTCTCGCCGGGAAAGCCGACGATGAGATCGGTGGTCAGCGCCCAGCCGGGGCAGTACGCGCGAAAGATCGCCACCTTCTCGCGAAAGGCCTCGATCGTGTACTTGCGATTCATGCGCTTGAGCATCGCGTTGGAGCCGGATTGCAGCGGCAGATGGAGGCGCCGGTTGAGCTTGGCGATCGAGCCGAGCGCCGCAAAGGTACGCTCGTCGAAGTCGTTGGGGTGGGGGCTGATGAAGGTCAGCCGCTCCACGCGGTCCTCCGCCGCCACCGTCTCCAGCAGATCGGCAAAGCGCGCTCCGCTCCGCGGACAACGATAGTGGTTGACGGTCTGCCCCACCAGCATGATCTCGCGCGCGCCGCGATCGAGCCGCTCGCGCACGTCGGCCATCACGGCCTCGAGCGTGCGATCATCAAAGCGTCCACGCACCATCGGAACGATGCAGAAGGTGCAGTAGTAGGAGCAGCCTTGCTGCACGGTCACGAAGGCGCGCAGGCTGCTCCACTGCGGGTGGGCCTCGGCCTCCTCGCTCTGCACGGCGCCGAAGCCCCCATAGGCGGCTAAGCTCGCCTCGCTGCCGTCATCTTCCTCCGTGAAGGCGTCGCGCCACGCCCCCAGGCGCTGGATCAGCGCGTCGATCTCCTTGGTGCCGAAGACGGCGTCGACGTGCGGCACCTTGGCCGGCATCAGCTCGCGGTCTTGCTCGGCCAGACACCCCATGACCACCAGCTTCACCTGGGGGTCTCGAGCCTTGATGGCCTTCCATTGCCCGATGCGCCCATAGGCGCGCGTCTCGGCGTTGTCGCGAACGGTACAGGTGTTGAGCACCAGCACGCTGGCCTCTTCGGGGCGCTCGGCCGCACGGTAGCCCATCGCGAGCGCGCCGCGCAGCACGCGCTCGGAGTCGGCCTCGTTCATCTGGCAGCCGAACGTTTGAATGTAGATCGAAGGCATGGCGGAGGCTACTTCTTGGACTCGGCCACGAGCCACTGCAACAGGGAGAGGGGCAGGTAGAGCCGCCCTGCGACCAGCGTTGGAGCAGCCTCATAGCTGCGCGGCCGATCATCGATGGCGTACGCGCGCTGATCGAGGTGGCCGACGACCTTGTGTCCGGCGTAGCGGATCACCAGCTTGCCCCCCACGAGCGTGTAGGCGTCGGGCGGGATGTAGCTCTCCACCGGTGCGATCACCACCGGGCTCGTATTGCTCGCGGCGCGCACCACGACCACGCTCTCCGTATCGGGATAGACGTCGACGTCGCGCGAGATCTCGTCGCCCTTATAGCGTACGTCGAGATGGTGGCTGCCCGCCGCGACGCGCCGCGCGGCCAACGGGACCTTGCCGACCGCGACGCCGTCCAGGTAGACGGCGCCGCCGACCAGGTCCGAGCGTACGGTCAGCGTCCCCGTCTGCCGGATCGCGCTCTCCACCGGCTGCAGGTGGATCGCTTCCATCAACGGCTCGCCGTCGTCGCCGACGTCCACGCCCACGTCTCGCACGGCAAAGCCCGCTTTGCTGACCGAGACCACGTGGTGTCCCACGGCGACGGAGGCGATGAGGATCGGGCTCTCGCCGACAAACGTTCCGTCGATCCAGACGTCGGCTCCGCTGGGCAGCGTGGAGATATAGACGGCGCCGCGGCCCGGCTCCGCCGCGGCCGCCGGAGCGACGACGGCCGCGAGCAAGGCGCAGC
>JAGWST010000441.1 GCA_028869325.1 bacterium
CCCGGCAGCTATGCGCAGTACAACGTCGTCGACGCCGGCAGCGTCGTCGCGGTACCGGACGCCATCGACGATCGCGCGGCCGCGGCGGCGATGCTCCAAGGCATGACGGCCCACTACCTCTGCAACGACACGTACCCCATCAAAGCGGGCGACGTCGCACTCGTCCACGCCGCCGCGGGCGGTGTCGGCCTGCTGCTCACCCAGATGATCAAGCGGCGCGGCGGTCGCGTCATTGCGACGGTCGGCACGGAGGAGAAGGCGAGACTCGCGCGCTCCGCTGGCGCCGACGAGGTGATCGTCTACACGCGCGAAGAGTTCGCCCCCGCCGTGCGCCGGCTGACGAACGGTCAGGGAGTGCACGTCGCCTACGACGCCGTCGGCAAATCGACGTGGGAGGGCAGCCTCGACTCGCTGCGGCGGCGTGGTGTGATGGTGACCTACGGCAACGCCAGCGGTCCGGTCGACCCCTTCTCCGCGCTGGTGCTGAGCGCGAAGGGCTCTCTCTTCGTCACGCGTCCGACCCTGGGCGACTACATCGCCACGCGCGCAGAGCTCTTGCAGCGGGGAGGGGACGTGCTCGGCTGGATCGCGGATGGCACGCTCAAGGTGCACATCGGCCAGACCTATCCGCTGGAGCGGGCCGCCGACGCGCACCGCGACCTGGAGGGACGCAGGAGCACCGGCAAGCTGCTGCTGATCCCCGCCTAGGATTCCCGCTCGGGCTCTAGCGTCGCAGGCTTCCAGAGCGGATACGAGATGCCGAAGAGGCGGTTGATCAACCACGCCACATATGTCAGCGCGACCACGCCGCCCATCAGAATCGCCACGTCGGCGGCACTGGGCATGATGCCGAGCGCCACGATCAACGTGGTGGCGCCGGCCGGCATGTGCTCGCGGCGGACCCAGATCATCACGCCGGCCGTCAGCGCCAGCGCGAGCGCGGCGGCGACGACCCGCGCCCCGCTCACGCCCACGTCGAACGTCGGTGGGGCATGGGCTAGTCCCGTCAGCCAGAGCGCGCCGTAGCCGCAGAGCGCCCCGATGCCGTGGCCAAAGATAACGTTGCGTGGGCACGCGTCGTCGGCCAGCGGCAGAAAGAAGACGTCGATCGCGGTGGGCCCCAGTGAGGGAAACATATACGGTCGATTGGTGAAATGGGCGATCAGACCGAGGATGAGGATCGCGAAGAAGCCGGCTACCGTCGTATAGGCGCCTCGGCGCCACCGCCCCACGCGCCACGAGCGTTGCCCCGCCATGGTCGCCTGGTTCACTGGCCGCGAGCCGCTTTCCCCGCATCTTTGGGCGCTTGTGCAAACGCGCACAAGAGGAGCCCGACGTTACTTGGTCGATAGATACGAACGAGATGCTCAACCGAATGGGGGATTTTACGACAGACGGGCGCCGCTTGGCGCTCCTGAGCGCGATCGCCGTCGCGCTGGGCATTCTGGCGGCCCTGGTCGCCTTCGTTCTCTTGCGACTCATCGGCTTGATCACCAATGTGGCGTTCTTCAGCCGCTTCGCCACCAATCTCGCCAGCCCCGACTACGGCGTGCGCGGCCTCTGGGGCGTGCTGGTCCCCGTGGTGGGCGGCCTCGTCGTCGGCCTCATCGCCCGCTACGGCAGTGACAAGATCCGCGGCCACGGCATTCCCGAGGCCATCCAGAGCATCTTGGAGCGCGACAGCCACATCCAAGCGCGCGTCGCGTTCTTCAAGCCGATCGCCTCGGCGGTCACGATCGGCACGGGCGGCCCGTTCGGTGCGGAAGGGCCGATCATCATGACGGGCGGCGCGCTGGGATCGCTGATCGCGCAGTACTTCAACATGTCGTCTTTGGAGCGCCGCACGCTGCTGGTGGCGGGCGCCGCGGGCGGCATGTCGGCCACCTTCGGCGCGCCGATCTCCTCCGTCTTTCTCGCCGTCGAGCTGCTGCTCTTCGAGTGGCGCCCGCGCAGCTTCATCCCGGTGGCGGTCGCCGCCGTCGTGGCCTTCGCCATGCGCACGCTGATCATGGGTAACGACCCGATCTTCGGCGCGCCGCGTCTGCACACGCTGGGGTGGCAGATGCTGCCATGGGCGTTGCTGGTCGGCGTCGCCGCCGGCCTGGGCTCGGGGATTCTCACCAAGCTCGTCTACGTCGTCGAAGACGCCTATCACAAGCTGCCGATCCACTGGATGTGGTGGCCGGCCATCGGCGGCTTGGCCGTCGGCATCGGCGGCCTCTTCGATGCGCGGGCGTTGGGCGTGGGCTATCCCACCATTCGCGCGCTGGTGACGGGCAACGTCGTGCTCGAAGCGGCGTTGGCCATTATCGTCGTCAAGACAGCGATCTGGATCCTCTCGCTCAGCTCCGGGACCTCGGGCGGCGTGCTCGCTCCGCTCCTGCTCATCGGCGGGGCGCTGGGCGCCTTGCTCAGCCCGATCATCCCCGGCCACGACGCGGCCATCTGGGCAGCCATCGGCATGGCCGCCATGCTCGGCGGCACGATGCGCGCCCCCTTCACGGCGACCATCTTCGCCATGGAGACGACGCATGCGTGGGGCCTCATCACGCCGGTCTTCGTCGGCTGCATCGGGGCGATGGTGGTGACGGTGCTGCTCGTGCAGCGCTCGATTCTCACCGAGAAGATCGCGCGGCGCGGCACCCATGTCGCGCGCGAGTACTCCGTCCATCCGCTGGAGGGCACGGCCGTCAGCCAGATCATGGTTCCGCGCGAGCAGGCGGTCACCGTGCGCGCGGAGGATCGGCTCGCCGACGTCGCGCCGGCTTTCGCGGCGATGGCGCCGCCGTACAACCATAACACCTACCCCGTCGTCGACGAGGGCGGACGCGTCGTGGGCATCGTCCATCACAACGAGCTCGTCGCCCGCGCCGGTGACCGCGAATCGGGCGCGATGCGCATATCCGACGTCATGCGCGCCCCGGTCATCGTCCATCGGGAGCGACGCGTGCGCACGGCCGTCGAGCGCATGGCCAAGACCTCGCGTCACAGCGTGGTTGTGGTCGACGAGCGCGGCGAGTGGGTCGGCTATCTGAGCCAGGGTGACGTCCTGCGCGCGTGGCGGCGTGCGATCCAGGGCGAGGAGAAGCGCGTGCGGATGCGCTCCATTCGCCGCGGCGTTCTGAATGCGCCGCCAGTGCGCTAGCGACACCGCCGTTGCGGCGGCGGCGCCCGAGGCAGCGGAGCGCGAAACGTTCTACCAATATCTGCGCGGCGAAATAGGACCTCAGCGCGGTCCATGAGATATACGGGCGCATACCGCATCGGCGACTTCCACGGCGGAGACGAGCGCTTCACGTATCGCTTCGACGCCGGGGGCATCTCCTACCGCGCGACTATCGCGCAGGGCGCCGGCGCGCCGACGCTGCGCCTGGCCGTGGACTTCGAGCGGGATATGACGATGCGCGCGCTCGAGGTCCTCTGCGGCGAGGGCGACGGGCGATTCGCCGTGCAGGCGCGGCTGCAAGCCGATGGCCTGCGCGTGGAGCACAGCGCGCCGGGAGGGGCCGCCTCCGTGCAGGTGGTTCCATTCGATCCGCGCACCACGGAGGTGGATTGGCGCTCGCCGGTCTTCAACGGCGTCACCTGCCTGCGCCTGGGCCTAACCCGCGAGGGAGCCGAGCGCAGCATCGATGTCTGCTTCTTCCATCCCGAGACGCTCGCGCTCGCGCGCGTCGAGCAACGCTACCGCTTCGAGCGCATCGAGCCGGTGGAGACCCCCGCCGGACGCTTCCGCTGTGCGCGCTACCAGTACAGCGTGCCTGGCTTCAGCGCGCCGTTTTGGGTGAATGGCGACGGCCTCGTGGTACGCTACG
>JAGWST010000442.1 GCA_028869325.1 bacterium
GGTCGAAGAGTCGAAGTCGATGAAGACCGACGTCGAGACCAAGGACGGCATGCAGTTCGACAAGGGCTACATCTCGCCGTACATGGTGACCGACTCGGAGCGCATGGAGGCCGGCCTCCAGGATCCGTTCATCCTCATCACCGAGCGCAAGATCTCTGCCGTAGCCGACATCCTGCCGCTGCTCGAGAAGATCGTGCAGATGCAGCGTCCGCTGCTCATCATCGCGGAAGACGTCGAGGGTGAGGCCCTCGCGACGCTGGTGGTGAACAAGCTGCGCGGCACGTTCACGACCGTCGCGGTGAAGGCGCCGGGCTTCGGCGACCGCCGCAAGGAGATGCTCAAGGACATCGCCACGCTCACGGGCGGCACGGTGGTCTCCGAGGAGCTGGGCCTCAAGCTCGACAAGGTCAGCGTGGATGTGCTCGGCCGTGCCAAGACCGTGAAGGTCACCAAGGACGAGACCACGATCGTTGATGGTTCCGGTGACCAGTCAGCGATCAAGGGCCGCATCGAGATGATCAAGCGGCAGATCGAAGAGACCGACAGCGACTTCGATCGCGAGAAGCTTCAGGAGCGCCTGGCCAAGCTGGCCGGCGGCGTCGCGGTGATCCAGGTTGGCGCCGCGACCGAGACGGAGCTCAAGGAGAAGAAGCACCGCATCGAGGACGCCCTGCAGACCGCGCGCGCGGCCGTGCAGGAGGGTATCGTCCCAGGCGGCGGCGCGTCGCTGATCCACGCCATCAAGTCGCTCGAGAAGCTCGAGACGGCCAAGAACGGCGACGTCAACGCGCACGACGAGTCGGTGGGCGTGCAGATCGTCAAGCGTGCGCTTGAGGAGCCCCTGCGTTGGATCGCCGAGAACGCCGGCTTCGAGGGCAGCGTGGTGGTCCAGAAGGTCAAGACGCTTCCCTCGGGTGAGGGCTTCAACGCGCTCAGCGGCGAGTACGTCGACATGCTGAAGGCCGGCATCATCGACCCGCTCAAGGTCACGCGCTCGGCCCTGCAAAACGCCGCCTCGATCTCGAGCCTGATCCTGACGACGGAGACGCTGATCAGCGACAAGCCCGAGCCGAAGAAGGCCGGCGGTGCCCCGGGCGGCATGCCCGGCGGGATGGGCGACTACGGCGACATGATGTAGTTCGCGCGCGCGGCGCAAGCTACGGATAGGCAAGGGGCGCGGCTTCGACCGCGCCCCTTTCTTCATTGGCCGGATTCTTCCGGAGATGCCTGCATCTCGGCGAGATACGCGGCAAGGTGACGCCGGAACAGGTTTCCGAAAGACGGCTCCGCTTGTCTCAATGCGGCGAGCGCGCGCTCGTAAACGTCGTCACGCTTTCCGGCTGTCCGAACTCCGAGCATGACGACAAAGAGCAACGGATTCTTCCCGTCGCTGCGAACAACAGCGCGGAGGCGGCCGTATGAGATCCGGTAGTAGCCGCTCAATGTACCTCGTAGCGGCTTCCCGAGCGCTGGATTGAGTGCAAGGCCCTTGAGCTTGGCGGTCATCGCCTCGCGTTCGCGCTTGGTCAGCCGCTCGAACGCGGCGTGCGCGGCCTGTGCCATGATGATGCGCGCAGAGTCCGCCAAAACGTTAGAGATCGAGCGTGACGTACTTGCCGGCGGCGATCTCGGCCTCGCCCCGCTTTACGGCGGCAATCACCTCTTCGTCCGACGAGAGCGCGAGCGACTCTCCGACTTCCCGAAGCACAGCATCCACAATCTCGAGCAGCGGGGCCTTCTCCGCGGGCACGAGCACGGCGCTTGGCTTCGAATGGCGGACGATGAGGCACGAGTATCCCTTCTCGGCCTCGTCCAGCAGGCGGGAGAGTGAGGCTTTGGCATCTTTAGCGCCGATGAGCGGCTGCGGCATGGGATGGGGCCCTTTCAGTGGCCACTTTAAGGTACCCTAGAGGGGCCATTCGTGTCAACTATGGGAAGTCGATCTGCGTGCCGACGCCGGCGTCGCGGGCGCGTTCCGCCACCACCGCGGCGCAGGCGACATCCTCGATGGCGATGCCCAGCGAGTCGAAGAGCGTGATCTCCTCGCGCGAGCGGCGCCCGTGGGCGCGCCCGGTGAGCACGTCGCCCAGCAGCGTCAGGTCGGGGCGATCGGAGAGGGCGCCCTCCGCGATGGCCAGCAGGATGTCGCCGCTCTCGTTCATCGCCCCTTCGCGCGAATCGACGAAGA
>JAGWST010000443.1 GCA_028869325.1 bacterium
CACTCGAGCGCGCAGAACTTGAAGCACTACGTCTCGTGCGGGTACCTGACGCCGGGTACGTAGGCGAGGCGCAAGGCTCTCTAGGAGTCGGCGCGGGCCGCCTCGGTCGAGGGGAGGCTCGTGCCGGATAGAGCGAAGGCGACGCCGGCGAGGACGAGGGCCGCGCCGAGAGCGTCTTGGACGGTGAAGCGCTCCCCCGCCAGGGCGACGCCCACGATCACCGCGATCACGGGAATCATCAGCCCATTGAGTCCCACGACCGATGCCGGCAAGCGGCGCAGCAGGAGATAGTTGAGCAGGAAGCCGATGCCGCTGCCGAAGATCGCCAAGTAGCTGAGCGCCGCCAGCGAAGGCCAAGCAAGGGCGCGCGCGCTGTGCGGCTCGACGGCGAAGCCGAGCACGGTGAAGACGATACCCGAGAGCAGCATTGCCGGGGGAATCACGACCAAGGGCTCGGCATGCTGTTGATGGCGCTTCACGTAGACGTTGCCATAGGCGGCGAGGAGTGACGCCGCCAACGCCTCGACGATGCCCACCAGGGTGCCGCGCTCGCTGCCGGAGAGCGAGATGGCGGCCACGCCCACCAGCGCCAGCAGCGAGCCGGTGATCTTGCGCACCGAGAGGCTCTCGCCCGCCATGAAGTATGCGAAGATCATGATCCAGAACGGCGAGGTGCCGAAGAGCACGGCCGTCAGCCCCGAGGTGATGTGCTCCTCGGAGAGGTAGACCAGGGCGTAGTTGATCCCGAAGAGCGCGAATGCCGTCACCGCCACGACCTTCCAAGCGTTATCGCCGCGCGGCAGGCCGGCGCCATTGATCCGCCCCAGCCATAAGACGAAGAGGCCGGCGATGAGGTAGCGCAGCCCGACGCCTTGCAGCGGCGGCATGTACACCAGAGCCCATTTGATCGCCAGCCACGTGGTGCTCCAGATCAGCACCAGCAATGCATACGCGGCGAACGTTCGCGTGCGCTCGCTCACGGCGCGCTCAACCTCTCATCGCTCCGCGCGGACGGCATGCTGTGTCCAGAGCCGGGTCAGCGAGAAGCGCACCAAGTACTGCGAGGCCACCAGCCCCGCGATGCAGATTGCCGCACCCAGGATCTCATAGCCGGTGACCGGCATACGCAGCAAGGCGACGCCTGCGAAGCCGGCGACGACCGGCACGCCGAAGTTGAAGAGCGAGGCCGGTCCGGCACCGAGCTTGGCGATGCCCCAGTTCCACAACGGGTAGCCGATCAGCATCGAAAAGATCGTCGCGTAGCCGAACAGCAGCCAGTCGACCGTCGTGACTCTGGCGAAGTCTTGGTGCGCTAGCGACCAGAGGCCGCCCGGCACGAGCATCGCCGCACCGATCGCCATCGTCAAGGCGAGCACCGAGGTCGGTGAGTAGCGCTCGAGCAGCCGCGCCGCGAAGACGTTGTAACCGGCGAAGATGACTGCCGCGCAGATGGTGAGCGTGTCGCCGATGCGAAAGCTCGCGCGTCCGTTAAAGGCGCCTTCGAAGACGGCCACCCCCAGCAGAGCGATCAGCGCGCCGACCCAGCGTCCGCCGCGCGAGCGCTCCGCTCCCGTGGCCACGGCGAGCATGAGGGTGAAGACGGGGGCGAGCGAGGTCAGCAGCGCCGAGGCGAAGGCGGTGGTGTGTGCCAGTCCGATCACGTAGAAGTATTGGTAGATGCCATAGCCGCAGGCGCCGCAGATCACGAACGCCGGAACGTCGCGCCGCTCGATGCGCAGCGAGCCTCCGGTGGCGCGGGCCAGGCCGATCGCTATCGGCACCATGACGATGAAGCGCAAGGTGGTGAAGCCCAGCGGGTTCCAGTCGGTGAAGGCAGCCTTCATGGCAACGGAGTTGAAGCCCCAGAACAGCACCACGGCGATGAGGGCGAGGTAGACGATCCAGCGGGGCGTAGCGGTAGGGGCCATCGTTGTCTAGCATAGTCTTCGGCTGCTATAATGTAAATGTTCAATAACTAGCAGAGAGCATAAGCAAAGCCGATGAATACCAGTCACCTTCGCGCAGCCGTCGAGGTCGCGCACGCAGGAAGCTTCACTCGGGCGGCCGAGGCGCTCGGCCTGACCCAAGCGGCCGTCTCGCAGCACGTCGCCGCCCTCGAGCGCAAGCTGGGGACACCGCTCTTCGATCGCATCCGGCGCCGCGTCGTGCCGACGGCCGCCGGCTTGGCCTTCATCGAGCGCGCCCAACGAGCCCTCGCCGAGCTGGACGACGGCACCATTGCCGTCGAGTCGCTGGTCCGCGGGGAGGGCGGCACGCTGCGGGTGGCCTCACTCCAATCGGTCGCCGGGCGGCTCCTGCCGCGTGTCGCGCTGGCCTTCCGCGGCCTGCACCCGCGTGTCGATCTCAAGCTCTACGAGGGTGAGGACGACGAGGTCGCGCGTTGGCTCGGCGACGGGACGGCGGATGTCGGCTTTGTGGAAGGCACCTGCGGCGAGATCGAAGCCGACGTCACGCCGCTCTTCACCGAGGATCTGCAGCTCGCCGTGCACCCGGGCCACCCCCTCGCGCGCCGGCGCCGCGTCTCGCTACGGGCCGTGGCCGGCGAAGCCTTTGCCTACAACGGCGACGGGCACTGTTCGACGATCCAGTCGCGCGCGTTCGACGCCCTGGGCATCAAGCCTCCGGTGGCCGTGCGTTGCTCCAATCTGACGACGATGGGCGGCTTCGTGCAGGCCGGCCTCGCCGTAGCGCTGGTGCCGCGGCTCTGCGTTCCGCTTTTGGGCGACGTCGTGGCGGTGGATGTAAGCGAGCCGCGGCTGACCCGCACGATTGGAATCGCGACGCCGCGCGACCGCTTTCGGGCGCCCAGCGTGATCGCGTTCATCGAGGTCGTGAAGCGCACGGTTCCCGAGTTCGTGAAGCGCACGGCGATCGCCGTTTAGATATGCTGCGAAAGATCGTGCAGGGGACGATGCGCTTCGATCGTTCCGCGATCGAGCTCGGTTTGAGCCTTCGCTGCACGATCGGCGTCGCGATCCCGTTGCTGCTGGGGCTGTTGGCCGGCAATGCGGCGTATGGCCTCTCGGCGGCGGTCGGCGCGCTCATCGCGGGCTTTGCGTCGATGCAGGGCGTCTATCGGACGCGTGCGGCTGCCATGCTGATCACCAGCGGCGCAATGGCGGTCTCCACGTTCGTGGGCGGTCTGGTGGGGCACTCCACGGCGGCAGTAGCCTGCGCGACGGCGCTGTGGGCCTTCGCCTACGGCCTGCTGGCGTCGTTGGGTCCCTCGGCAGCGGCGGTCGGTTTGAACTCGGTGGTGGCGCTGGTCATCTACAGCGATTTCCAGCTGACGCCCGAGCAGGCTGCGCTGCAGTCGTTGCTGCTCCTCGCCGGGGGTGGGCTGCAGACGCTGCTGCTGGTGCTGGTCTGGCCGCTGCGCCGCTTCTCGGCCGAGAGGCATGCATTGGCTGGCGCCTTTCGCGTCTTGGCGTCCTATGCGCGCGACGCCTCGGCGCGGAGCGTGGCCTCGCCAGACCACCGGTCACTGAGCACGGTGCGCGAGACGCTCTCGGATCCGCAGCCGTTCGCGCGCCGCGGGGAGATCGCGGCCTTCCAAGCGCTGCTGGACGAAGCGGAGCGCGTTCGCACGGGCCTGGCGGCTCTCGCGCGCGACCACCAGCGGCTGCTGGAGGCGGGAGCGGCAACGGCGGCCCAGGCCGTCACCGCGTTGCTAGGGGGCGCCGCGACGATCTTGGACGAGCTGGCGGCCGCGCTCGACGAGGGGCGTGCGCCGGCCGATCTGCCCAGCGTGTGGCCGGCGCTCGACGCGGCGATCGGCGCGCTCCAAGCGGCGCAGGATACCGGGTCCGAGGCGCCGCCGGCGCTTGCGGAGCTGGGCCTCGCCGTCGCCCACGGCCAAGCGATGCTGGGCCGGCTGCGCGCCGCGCGTCGCATCGCCGAGGTACCCGCCGCGGCATCGAGCACGCCCTCGATCCGGCGCCGCGGCTCCAGGCCCAGGGTGATCATCCAAGTCTCCGATGCGCTCCAGACGCTCCGCGCCAATACGCGGCCCAGCTCCGCCTACTTTCAGCACGCGCTGCGCATGGCGATCGCGCTGGCGGTGGCGACGCTGGGCGATCGCCTGTTGCCGCTGCAGCGCGGCTACTGGGTGCCGATGACGGCCGTGCTGGTGCTGCGCCCGGACTTTGCCACCACCTTTGTACGCGGTGCGAGCCGTCTGATCGGAACGCTGGCCGGAGCGGCGCTAGCCACGTTGATCGCGGCGGCGCTCAGACCCGGACCCGGGATGCTGGTCGCACTGGCCATCGTCTTCGCCTGGCTCGGCTACGCCGTGATCCGCGCCAACTACGCCGTCTACACGATGACCGTGACCGCGTACGTCGTCTTCCTGCTCGCCTTGATCGGCCTGCCGGAGATCGCGGGCGTCTACGACCGCATCGCGGCGACGCTGATCGGCGGTCTCCTCGCGTTGCTCGCGTACACCGTCATGCCGACCTGGGAGTCGGGGCGCGCGCCGGCGCAGCTGGCCGATCTGCTGGACGCTCAACGCCGCTACGCGTCGTTGCTGCTTGGCGCCTATACGCATCCGCAGGAACGGGATGCGGCGGCCATCCGCGAGGCGCAACGGGCCGCATGGACCGCGCGCTCCAACGCGGAGGCATCGGTGGATCGCATGCTCGGAGAGCCGTCACGCACGCACGACATCGATGCGACCGTTGCCTTGAGTCTGCTGGCCAGCTCGAAGCGCTACGGATTCGCCTCGCTGATGCTGCATGCCCATCTGGCCGACGCGGCGGTGGTCGCGCGCCCGCAGCTTCGGGAGCTCGCAGAGCAGCTCGACGGCGCGATGCGGGTGCTGGCTCAAGCGTTGCGTGAGCATATGGCGCCCGCCCCGCTACCGCCCCTGCGCAAGATACAGTCGGCGCTGGCGGATGCGCTGCGGCGGGATTCCGACCCCGACTCGACCGTTCTCGCCTCGGAGACCGACCTACAAGTCGATAGCATCGATACGATGGCGGAGTTGTTGGCGCCGACGCTGGCGCAGCGCCGTCCATGGTGGATGCCACGTGCGCTGGGAGCACACGGTTGACGTTTCGTCTAGGCTAAAAGAGCCCGCCGAGGTCGACGAAGCCGGGTAGGTATTGAAGCGGCGTGGTCTCTGCGCCGAAGAACCACTCCAGCGGCTGCCCGTAGGCGTCGGCGAGATCGCGCAGCTCGTCCTCGTCGAGCGCCAGCGTCCCCGCCTCCGCGGCGGCGAGGCGCTCCTCCTCGACATCGGCCGCGTCGCAGGCCTCTTCCAGGGCGAGCCCGCACTGCACGCGTGCGCTCATCAAGCGCTCGCCGACGACTTTGAGTATCTCGCTCCGATCACGCTCCGCCATGCCTGGCCCTCCACAGACGTATTTGCCCGGCGATGGGTCCATTCACCGCAAACATGCTACATCCGAAAGACCCCGAAGCGAACGGCCGTGGAGGGGGCGTGCGCCGCGGCCTGCAGGCCGAGGGCCAGGACGCGACGCGTATCGAGCGGATCGATGATGCCGTCGTCCCAGAGGCGCGCCGTCGAGTAGTAGGGGCTGCCTTCGCGCTCGTACTTCTCCAGGATCGGCGCCTCGAACGCTGCCCGCTGCTCCGGGCTCAGGTCGCCCTTCACGGTGGAGAGCACACTGGCCGCCTGTGATGGCCGCGTCAAGATAGCCGCCCCGGATCATTCGATATGCCTCACCCACCGCATGGCTTCCCGACGCGCACGCGCTGGTGGTCGTCAGGTTGGCGCCGCGCGCGCCGTAGCGAATCGCGATATGGCCGGGCGCGAG
>JAGWST010000444.1 GCA_028869325.1 bacterium
GATGTACTGCTTGAGGAGGACCGAAGTGTCTAGTCCGCCGGAGTATGCCAGAACGATCTTCACAGGCCTGCATCCTTCATGTCTTGGAAACGTTGCATCACGATCGGGAGACTCTCCGGTGAGGCCAGGACCACCACCACCGTGTCGTCGCCGCCGATGGTTCCGATGATCTCCGGCCAACCGCTCACGTCGATTGCGCTGGCGAGCATCATCGCGCTCCCCGGCGGCGTGCGCAGCACGATCAGATTGACCGAGCCGTTGATCTGCTCCACGAACTCCGCCACGATGCGGTGGAGCCGCGAGGGGTACTCGCGCGAGGCGCCGGGCTCGACGTACTTGAACGAGCCGCCGCCGTTGCCGTTTCTGAGCGGCACCTTCAGCAGGCCCAGCTCCTTGATGTCGCGCGAGACCGTTGCTTGCGTCACGTCGAAGCCCTGTTCGGCGAGATGCTGCATCAGCTCTTCTTGCGAGTGCACCGGCCGCGAGGCGATGGTCTGCAGGATTGCACGGTGTCGAGAGCTCTTCATGCCAAAGGAATCCTCGTCGTGTCGGTGAGCAGGTAGAGCAGGAGCGCTTTCTGCACGTGCAGGCGGTTCTCGGCTTGATCGAAGACCACCGACTGCTCGCCCTCCAGCACGCCCTCCGTCATCTCTTCGCCGCGGTGCGCCGGCAAGCAGTGCATGAAGATCGCGCGCGGGGCCGCATGCGACATCAGCTCCTCGTCCACCGTGTAGGGCAGCAGCTCGGCCATGCGCCGCTCCGTCAGTGCCTCCTCGCCCATCGAGACCCAGATGTCGGTGTAGACGACGTCGGCGTCGGCGATGGCACGGACGGGGCTGGTGAAGGCGCGCGCGTTACGCTTGTGGCGCCCGCTGAGGTTGGGTCGCAGGCTCGGCGGGCAGGCAAAGGTCACCTGCGCGCCCATCAGCGAGCAGGCGTCAAGCAGCGAGACGGCCACGTTGTTGCGTGCGTCGCCCACGTAGCACACCTTGATTCCGGAGAGATGGCCCAGCTTCTCCTTGATGGTCAGGATGTCGGCCAGCGCCTGACACGGGTGGTGCTCCGCGGAGAGGCCGTTGATCACCGGCACCGTCGCCGCCGCCGCGAAGCGCTCCAGCGGACCATGCGCGTGCGTGCGCACCATCACGGCGTCGACGTAGCGCGAGAGCACGCGGGCGGCGTCCTCCGGCGTCTCGCGTTTGCCGACCATGAAGTCGGCCGCGGAGGCCACGATGGCGTGGCCGCCAAGCTGCGTCATCCCCGCTTCGAACGAGACGCGCGTGCGCAGCGACGGCTTCTCGAAGAGCATCGCCAACGTCCGCCCGCGCAGCATCTGCAACTGGTCGACGGCGCGCGTCGCCTTGAGCTGCTCGGCCAGGTCGAGTACGGCCGTGATCTCCGCGGCGTCCAGGTCGCCGACCTTCAGAAGATGGCGAGGAGCCTTGGCCACGGTGTCGCTCTGTCTGCCGCGCGGGGCGATCGCAAGTGCGGGCGTCATGCGTATATTTATGCATAGATTGCATAAATTTGCAAGTGGCGTGGCTCCGGGCCGACCTCGGAGGCCCTCCGCGTTAGCGCAGGATCGCGGTGCCCGCGCCGGCTAGGGCGGCGGCGATCGGATGGGTGGGGATGGCCGAGGCGATCCGCACCTGGCGCGCGCCGTCGCGGGCGGCCCGCTCGGCGCCGTCGATCTTTGGAATCATCCCGCCTTGCAAGCGACCGGAGCGTCGCCAATCGGCTAGCTCATCGAGCGAGAGGGAGGCGACCGTGCTGGCGGGATCCTCCCGGTCCGCACGGACCCCGTCCACGTCGGTCAGCACCACATAGGCGTCGGCGCCGAAGGCGCCGGCGATTGCCCCGGCGGCGACGTCGGCGTTGACATTGTAGGCGAGGCCGTCCCGGCTCGCCGCGACCGGTGAGACCACGGGCAGAAAGCCCAGGCCCGTCAGCCCGTCGAGCAGGCTGGGATCGACGCCGACGTCGCCGGCCACGCGGCCAAGCTCGGCGCGAATCGCCGTGGGCCACAACAGCCCGCCATCCTCTCCGCTGACGCCAACGGCCCGCGCCCCCAGCCGCTGAAGCCGGCGCACCAGGTCCTTGTTGACGGTGCCGCAGAGCACGCCCTCGACGATCGCCATCGCATCGTCGTCGGTGACGCGCAGGCCCTCGACGAAGCGCGAGACGACACCCGAGCGCTGCAGCGCAGCCGCGATCTGCGGGCCGCCGCCATGCACCAGCACGCAGGCGTCCCCCGCTCGCGCGCGCTCGGCCAGCTCGCTGAGCACGTTGTTCTCACCGGTGATGGCATTGCCGCCGTACTTGACCACCAACTTCATGACGCGACTCGTTCGATGAATGCTCCGGCCGCCCCGCGCCGATCGCTGGCGGCCGGCTCGCTCAGCGGAGCGAGACCTCGGTGCTGGCCGCGGTCGCGTGGAGCGTGCCGTCATCGGGCGGCATGATCGCGATCAGCGCAGACTTCGTCGCGTGGCCGCCGTCGCGCTGCGCCATGACGCGCACCGACATGATCTTCACCCACTTGCCCGTCTGCGGCACGGGCAGCGTCACCGACCCGTTGGTCGCCGAGGTAATGCGATCCGCAACTACGACGGGGCCGACGTTTGCCACCACCTCGACCTGGGAGGCGCGTTTGGTGGCATACTTCACGCGCACGTCGCCGCCGCTGCCGGCGTGGTCGGGGACGTTGAGCGCGACGACCGCCGGAGGCGCCGCGGCCGGCGAAAGAGGCATCCTCGCGACCCGGCGCGCGGCGCGCGCGCCCAGGCGCGTTCGGTTGGAGCGTGCATTGGGACGCGTGGCGGCAAGCGCGGCACGACCCATCCCCGAGACGATCGCCGAGGGAAGGTTCATCGCGGCATCGGAGCCGCCGACGCCGGCCACTGCGACGACGCGCGGATGCACGTCGAGCTTCTGCGCCGCCACCGCATCCGCGCCGCCATGCAAGAACGTCGAGATGCCGGGGACCCGGCCGCCTATGGCCAGCGCCACCGCAAGGCCCGCAGCCATCGCCGCCCCCCACGCAGCGACGGCTGCGGGACGCCGGCGAGGCAGCCGACGCGGCGGCTCCAAGGGCGCGGAGGCCAAGGCGCACTCGGGGCGGATCTCCGTCTGCAACACGATCGGTTCGGGCCCGCCGACGATGAGCAGACCCAAGCGGTCGGCGCCGGGTTCGCCGCCGACGACGTAGAGCGGAACCTCGTGCGACTGGCCCGGCGCAAGCTCGAAGGGTCCGCTTGGAATCAGCAGCTCGCCACCGAAGCCGGGCGCGACGCGAATGGAGAGCGACTCGGCGCGCGTGCCGTGATTCTCCAGGCGGACCGCGCGCGTGCCGACGAACTCGGCACTCACATTGCGCGGCGGCTCC
>JAGWST010000445.1 GCA_028869325.1 bacterium
TCCCGGATCTCGACGACACGTTCGCGCAGTCGGTCTCCAACAACTCGACGCTCGAGGTCCTGAAGGACGACATCCGCAAGCGCCTCAAGAGCGTGGCCGATGCCAAGGTCAAGAAGGAGCTCTCGAGCCAGCTCCTCCAGAAGCTGGCCGCCGGGCATGAATTTCCCCTGCCCTCCGTTTTGGTAGACACGGAGATCGATAGCCTGCTCGACGACACCAAGTCGTACGTACGCCAGACCGGCAAGAGTTGGGACGAGTATCTCAAAGAACGCGGCAAGACGGACGGTGAGATCCGCAACGAGGTCCGTAAGGAGGCAGAGGCACGCGTGAAGAGCACGCTGCTCATCGAGGCGATCGCCAAGGCCGAGAGCGTCGAAGTGACCACCGCCGAGGTCGACGCCGAGATTCGACACCTCGCCGAGCAGTACGGCCAGCCAAAGGAGCGCATTCTCGAGATGCTGCGCCACAACGTCTCGACCCTCATCGACGGCATCCGGCGGAGTAAGACGATCGAGCTCCTGCTGGAGAGCGCCAACATCTCGCCGCAGGCGACCGCCGCCTCATAGCCCTTCAGGCCTTTTCGAACCGCAACCCAGTCATAAGGAAGAGGTTCTTGGGCCTTCGGCGGCGCGCTTGGCCGGGGCCTGACAAGACGCGCACATTTGCCGAAGAAATAAGAGAGAGAAGAGGGAACGGAACATACATGGGTCATCTCGTGCCGATGGTCGTCGAACAGAGCGCACGCGGGGAACGGGCGTTCGATATCTATTCTCGCCTGCTGAAGGAGCGGATCGTCTTCGTCGGCGGGCCGATCGATGATACGCTCGCCAATCTCGTGATCGCCCAGCTTCTCTTCCTGGAGCGCGAGGACGCCGACCGTGATATCGACGTCTACATCAACAGCCCGGGCGGCAGCGTCACCGCGGGTCTGGCCATCTACGATACGATGCAGATCATCAAGCCCGACGTCGCAACGATCTGTGCCGGTATGGCCGCCTCGGCCGCATCGGTGCTGCTCACCGGCGGGGCAAAGGGGAAGCGCATGGCGCTCCCAAACAGCAAGATCCTCATCCACCAGCCTTGGGTGCAACAGGTGGGGGGCCAGGCCACCGACGTCGAAATCCACGCCCGCGAGTTGGTTGCCACGAGACGGAAACTGGCGGAGATCTATCAGGAGACGACCGGCAAGTCCCTCGAAAAGGTCCTGCAGGACATCGAGCGCGACTACTTCATGACCGCCGACGAGGCGAAGGAGTACGGGATCATCGACTCCGTGGTGACAAAAGCAGCGCGCATCGTATCTCCGCTCTCGCAGCCGCTGCCCTAGCGGATCTGTCGAGCAGCAAACGGGGTACCCCATGTTTCGATTCGGAGACGAGAAAGGTCAGCTGAAGTGCAGTTTCTGCGGCAAGTCGCAGGAGCAGGTGCGAAAGCTGATCGCCGGACCGGGCGTCTACATCTGCGACGAGTGTATCGAGCTCTGCAACGAGATCATCGAGGAGGAGCTCTACAAGAACGTCGACGAGAACCTTCGTCTCCGGAATATCCCGAAGCCGAAGGAGATCAACCACATCCTCGACCAGTACGTGATCGGTCAGGAGCGTGCGAAGAAGTCTCTCGCGGTCGCCGTCTACAACCACTACAAGCGCGTCAATGCCGGCGGCAGCAGCGACGACGTCGAGCTGCAGAAATCGAACATCCTGCTGGTTGGCCCAACCGGCTCAGGCAAGACCTATCTCGCTCAGACGCTCGCCAAGATTCTCGACGTTCCGCTTGCCATGGCCGATGCCACGAGCCTCACGGAGGCCGGCTACGTCGGAGAAGACGTGGAGAACATTCTCCTCAAGCTGATCCA
>JAGWST010000446.1 GCA_028869325.1 bacterium
ACGGCTCCGGGCGCCGAAGGGCACGGGCTGCTCTTTACGGGGGATGCGGCGAAGAGTCGCGCCGAGCTCGCCTCCCGGCGCGTCGACATGACGCTCGACGAGGCGGCGAGTCTACGGAGCCTGGAGCGCGTCTGGATGCTCTGGGGGGAACGGGAGGGAACGCTGCTGGTGCCGGGCCACGACCTGCCGATGGTGCTGCACGACGGCGAGCCGGCGTATGTAGGCGAGCGAAGCGCGGCGATCCAAGCATGGCTTGGGCGTGACCCGAGCGACGTGAAGACGTTCGATCTCCGTTAGGAGGCGCCGGCGGTCTCGATGTCGAGCTGCAACGGTTTGATCAGCGCCGCGCAGAAATGATACCAGGCAACCGTCACGGCCAGATCGACGGTCTGCTGGATGGAGAGAAACTCGCGCACGCGCGCAAACGTGGCGTCGTCGGTACTGCGGCCGCGCGCCACTTGGTGGGCATACGCCATGACGGCGCGCTCTTCGGGCGAGAAGAGCTCGCTGCGCCCCCAGTGCGGAAAGGTCTCGAGCTTGGCCTCCGGGATGCCTGCGGCGCGTGCCGCCGGCAGATGGTGCGTCTTCTCGTACTCGATATCGAGCGCGTACGCGGTGGCGAGCACTGCCAGCTCGCGCAGCGCGGGCGAGAGGAAGTTTTCGTTGCGGACGTGGCGCGACATGGTCATGAAGGCGCGCAGCGCCTCGGGATGATTGCCGAGCAGCCGATAGAGGTTCAGATTGGCGCCGCGCAGGGCAATGATCTCATCGTAGATGCCGCGCAGCGGCTGCTCCGTGACGGCGGATTCGTGGACGTACGGTAAGCGTGCCATGGTAGAGGTTTCGCCCTCCGCAGGCTATCGTCCCGGCGGGGGTCGAGCCACGATGATCCGGCGCGGGCGTCGCTGCGTTGGAGTGGCTATCAACGACTCGCCGCACCCCCGGCGAGAGCCACCCGATACGAGGAGTCGAACGATGAATGCACGCATCCCCGCGCTGCTCGCTTTGGCATGCGCCCTGGCCCTTGGAACGGCCGTACAGGCGCGCGCCACCGAGGCCGATTGCAGCTCGGCCGCCCTTACGTCCATGCTCCAGCACGATCAGAGCATGGCCCAGGAGACGAAGATGAGCGGCGACGCCGAACACGACGCCATGACGATGATGGTAGCCCATGAGCGCGCGCTGGCCGATCTCGCCAAGTTCGAGATGCTCTGCGGCAAGAGCGAGAAGGTCAAGGGCGCCGCGGAGCAGGTCTACCAGAGCAGCACGGGCCAGGAGAAGGAGTTGAGACTCCTGCTGCAGGGCGGTTAGGAGCCGGTCGGACGCACGTAGTAGTGGCTGGGGCCCGGTCCGCGGTTGAGCCGGGGACCGGGCGCCTTGTCTCTCTCGGCCAGGCGGGCTTACAATGGGGGGGGCAGATCCCCCTCGGGAGAGTTGCCGCCCGAAGCGCGGTCGGAGCGCCAAGCGTGAATACCTTCGTTCATGAGGCGTTTGCCGATGCAGACGTCGTCCATGTCCTCGGTGAGGTCGACCTCTCGAACGCCGCCGATCTTGCAAACGCGGTGTTGGCGCTCGCGGACGAGAGCCGGCGGGTCATCGTGGATCTCTCGGGGTGCTCCTACATCGATTCGTCGACCCTGAACGTCTTGGTGCACCTGCAGGGCGAGTTCGGCCCACGCCTGCGCAGTGTCGTGCCTGAGCGGAGCCGGCTGCGGCGGCTCTTCGAGATCGCGCGGCTGACCGACGTCGTACGCCTCGCATACAGCATCGAGGAGGCGCGGGAGCCCTAGCAGGTTGCGGACATACCCGCGTGCCACCCGGGGGTTTTTCCGCAACCTGCTAGGAGCCTGGTCGGGGCATGCTCCCCAGGGGCGTGCCACGGCCGGACCGAACGCGAGGGGATGGCCCAGTTGCCCCCAATAAAGAACTACCTCTACCTTCCGCTCGGCGAGAGCGCTCCCGAGGAGATCAACGTCGTCGTCGAGATCCCCGAGGGCTCGCGTAACAAGTACGAGTACGACAAGGCGCTCGACATCTTTCGTCTGGATCGCGTGCTGCACTCGCCGATCTACTACCCGGGCGACTACGGCTTTGCCCCCCAGACGCTAGCGCTGGACGGCGACCCGATGGACGTGCTGATCCTGGTGGCGCAGCCGACCTTTCCCGGATGTTTGGTCGTCGCCCGGCCGATCGGGCTGCTTGCGATGATCGACGGCGAGAAGGAGGACGATAAGATCCTGGCCGTCCCCGTCGGCGAGCCCGCCTTCGAGAACGTCCACAATTACACGCAGATCTTCCCGCACACCATTCGGACGATCGAGCACTTCTTCCAGACGTATAAGCTGCTGGAAGGGAAGAAGACGAGCACGCACGGGTGGAGAGATGCGGCGGCGGCGCGCCGCGTGATCCAAGAGTCCGCCGAGCGCTTCCGCGGCGAGCCGGTCGATCCGGCGGCAGTGCATTAGCACGCGGCGCACCATGTCGATGAAGCCTACCGATACGCTCGACCGCCCGCTGCACGATCTGCGCATCTCCGTCACCGATCGCTGTAACTTCCGCTGTGTCTACTGCATGCCTAAGGAGGTCTTCGGGCCGGATTTCCAGTTTCTGCCGCAGCGCGAGGTCTTGA
>JAGWST010000447.1 GCA_028869325.1 bacterium
CACCACGAGGGGGAGCCGACGCGCCATCTCTCCGACGTTCTGGAGATCATCGATCGCTCGCTCCTCTCGCGGCGCGTGAAGCAGCAGGCTTCGTCGATCTACGTGCGTCTGGCGGAGGCGGAGGCGCGCGTCCACGGCACCACCGTCGAGAAGATCCACTTTCACGAAGTCGGCCAGATCGACGCCATCGTCGACGTCGCGATAACGTGCATCGCGCTGGAGCTGCTGGGCATCGAGCGCGTCTACTGCTCGCCGTTTCCGGTCGGCCACGGCGCGATCGGCATGGCGCACGGCCGCTATCCCAATCCGCCGCCGGCGACCCTGGAGCTGCTGCGCGGCATGCCGGTGCAGCCGGTGGACGTGGCCGGGGAGCTCGTGACCACCACCGCCGCTGCGATTCTCTCGACCCTGGTTGAGCACCCCGGCGTGCGCCCCACGATGCGCCTCGACGCGATCGGTTACGGCGCCGGGCGCAGCGACTTCAGCATACCCAACGTCACGCGCGTGACGCTGGGTGAGCTGGCGGAGCCGGCCGCCGAGGGCGGAGCGCTGCACGACAACGTGCTGGTGCTGGAGGCCAACGTCGACGATATGGATCCGCGTTGGTTCGAGGGAGCCTTTGAGGCGGTGCTGGAGGCCGGCGCCTACGACGTCTGGCTCCAGCCGGTACAGATGAAGAAGTCGCGGCCGGCCTGGATCTTCGGCGCCGTCTGCAATAGCAAGGACGCGCAGCACGTCGCCGATGCGCTTCTGGAGCACACGACCACCCTGGGCGTGCGCATGCGCCCGCAGGATCGCCTGGTGCTGCCGCGCCGCATGGAGAGCGTGGAGACGGTCTACGGCAACGTGCGCGTGAAAGTGAGCCGCCTGCCGAGCGGACGCGAGCGGCGTACCGTCGAATACGACGACATTCGCGCCATTGCGGAGGCCCGGGGATTGCCCGTCGAGGCGGTGCTCCGCGCGGTACGCGCGCAGCTGGAGGGATAGTCGTCGTGATCCGCGCCGAGGAATCGTTGGACGCCAAGGAGCAGCGCCTGCGCGCGATCCTGCGCGAGATCGGTTCCTGCTTGGTGGCGTTCAGCGGCGGCGTCGACTCGGCGCTTGTGCTCAAGGTGGCGGTGGAAGAGCTGGGCGAGCGTGCCATCGGCGTCACCGGCAAATCGGAGAGCCTGGCCCCGCGCGAGCTGCAAGGCGCGCTGGAGCTCGCCGCGCTGGTCGATGCGCAGCACCAGCTGGTCGAGACACACGAGCTGGCCGACGAGCGCTATCGCTCCAATCCGGTGAACCGCTGCTATTTCTGCAAGTCGGAGCTCTTCACGCGCCTCGAGGCGCTGAGAGAGGCGCGCGGGGCGCAGGCGATCTGCGACGGCTACAACCTGGACGACGGCGGCGATTGGCGGCCGGGACGCAAGGCAGCGGGCGAGCACGGCGTGCGCAGTCCGCTGGCGGAGGCCGGCTTGCGCAAGGGCGAGGTGCGCGCGCTGGCGCGCAAGCTGGGCCTGCCGGTCTGGGACAAGCCGGCGCTGGCGTGCCTCTCCTCACGCGTGCCGTACGGCTCGGAGATCAGTCTGGCGGTGCTGCGGCAGATCGACCAGGCCGAGGTTGCGGTGCTGGCCGAAGGCATCTCGCAGGTGCGCGTGCGCCACCATGGCGAGGTGGCGCGCATCGAGGTCCCGGCCGGGGAGCTCTCGCGCCTGTTGGAGCCGGGCGTACGCGAGCGTGTGATCGCCGCGTGCAAGCGCGCCGGCTATCGTTTCGTCGCGCTCGACCTGGCGGGTTACCGCAGCGGCTCGATGAACGAAGGGCTGCGGGGCGACCCCGCCTAACGCAGGCGCCGTGTCGGCATTCGTCTTCAAGAACCGCGGCGCGATTCTCGCCATCGGCGCGCTCCTGCTGATCGTCTTCGGGCGCCCCGCGCTCGCCGGCGCAGTGATCGGCGTGGCCGTCGCGCTGCTGGGTGAGGCGATCCGCGTCTGGGCGGTCGGCTACTCCGGCGTCACCACGCGAGCCGATCACGTCACGGCGCCGGCGCTGGTCACCGCGGGGCCCTACGCATACGTGCGCAACCCGCTCTACGTCGGCAACTTCGTCACGGCGCTGGGCTTTGCGATCGCATTCGTCTCCGGCATGGCGCCGCTGGCCGCGGCGCTTCTGCTGATCGTGGTGCTGGGGCTGATGGTTTGCACCTATGCCGTCATCATTCCGTACGAGGAGGCCTACCTGGCGGGCACGTTCGGGGAGCCGTTCGCGGCCTACGTGCGCAGCGTGCCGCGCGTC
>JAGWST010000448.1 GCA_028869325.1 bacterium
CGTGCCGCGCATCGGCGGCGTCGGCGACAGCCAGCACCAACGCCTCCACGTCCTCCGCGGTCGCTTCGTCTAACGTGAAGCCGTCGCCGGGCGCCGCGCTGGGATCGCTCTGCGCGTCGGCTAGCTCGGCGATGCTCGGGTCGCTTTGGAAGAGCAGCGAAAACGCGCGCGCGTAGTGCGGCCCGACCTCGCGTCCGGCGGCGGCCATCACCTCACGATAGGCCTCCTCTGGAGGCAGCGCGCGCCGGCTCGGGCGCTCCGCCAAAGCGGAGACGAAGGTGTCCGCGAGGCGCAGCACCTGCGATGCCGTGGGAATCTGCGACCAGCGCAGTTGGTCGGGGTAGCCCGTCCCGTCCCACCACTCGTGGTGCCAGCGAATCAGCTCCGCCACGCGCGGCGGAAAGACGCGGATACGCGCGATGGCCTGCGCGCCGATGCTTGGATGCTCCCACAGATCGATGGACTCCGTGCGCTGCGGTGGACCGGAGCGATGGAATATCTCGCTCTGCAGCCACAGCTCACCGATGTCGTGCAGCATCCCCGCGAAGTAGAGCGCGCGATGCTCGCTTGCATCGACGCCGCAATGCGGGGCGAGCTTGAGCGCAAGCCAGGCAACGCGCCGGCCGTGACCGATTCGGTGACCCTCGGCCAGGTCGGAGGCCGAGGCGAGGACGTGAGCCAGGGCCGTAGCGGCGCCGGCCACGCTGCGGCTAGGAATGCCTCCGGAGCCCTTGAAAAGAGTCATCGTTTCCGTTACACCATCGGCCGAGATCGAGCGTACGTTGAGTGAACCCGACCCCAAGGTCTTCTCGCACCTGACGCCCGACGGGCGCCTGACCATGGTGGACGTGGGCGCGAAGACGGCGAGCGAGCGCAGTGCCACGGCCGCCGCCGTGGTCGTCGTCTCGGCCCGCACGGAGGCGCTGCTGCGCGAACGCGCCCTACCCAAGGGGGATGCCCTCGTCGCGGCTCAAGTCGCCGGCATCCTCGCCGCTAAGCGCACGGCGGAGCTGGTTCCGCTCTGCCATGGCCTGCCTCTCTCATCGGTGGATATCGCCTTCTCGTGGCGAGGTCCCGGCCGCCTAGAGGTCAGGGCCACCGCCAGGACGATTGCGCAGACGGGCGTCGAGATGGAGGCGCTGACGGCCGTCTCGATCGCCGCGCTCACGATCTACGACATGGTCAAGGGGGTCGAGCGCGGCGTCACCATCGAGCGCATCCGTCTGCTGGAGAAGCGGGGGGGCAAGAGCGGGGTGTGGAGCGCGCCGGAGCCGTGAGCGCGTACCGCGTCGCCGTCATCGTCCTCTCGGACCGCGCAGCCGCAGGGGTTCGTCCCGACGCCTGTCTCCCGGTCGTGCGCGAGCAGCTTGGCGAGGATTTCTCGATCGCTGCCGAGGAGATCATGCCCGACGACGCCGGCCGGCTCCAGGCCCGGCTCCGCGACCTGGCCGACGTCGCGCGCATGCCGCTCGTCTTGACCTGCGGGGGCACCGGCTTGGCGCCGCGCGACCGCACCCCACAGGCCACGCTGGCCGTCGTCGACTACCAGGTCCCCGGGATCGCCGAGGTCATGCGCGCTGCGGCGCAACGGGCGGTGCCGACCGCGATGCTCTCGCGTGCGGTGGCGGGAGTCCGTGCGGCGACGCTGATCGTCAACCTACCGGGGAGTCCAAAGGCGGTGAGAGAAAACCTCGAGGCGATCCGTTCGGCCCTGCCGCACGCGCTCGACCTGCTCGCCGGTGGGGTAACCGATGGCTGATACGCCGACACGAGTACTCGTCATCGACGACGATCCGAACCTCACCCGGCTCCTCTCGCTGCTCTTGGAGATGGAAGGCTGGGAGGCGTGGATCGAGCGCGACGGTACGGCGGGGCTCCAGCGCGCGCTCGAAGGGCGTGCCGACCTCATCCTCCTGGACCTCATGCTGCCAGGCCTCTCGGGCTGGGAGGTGCTCAAGCGGCTGCGCGAGGCGGAGCAGACCCGCCGGACACCGGTCATCGTCCTCTCCGCACGCGGGGGCGAGGCGGTGATCGAAGGGGCCGACTACATGTCCAAACCATTCGATCCCCAAGAGCTCATGGAGCGAGTCCGCGGGATGCTCGCCGAGGCGCCGTGACCTTCGAAGAAGCCCAGCGCTACCTCATCGGGACCATCAACGAGACCGTCTCGCGGGCGCAGCCCGGACGCCTCGTGCGCATGCGAACGCTGCTGCGCCGTCTGGGCGATCCGCAGGATCGCTATCCGACGCTGCACATCGGCGGGACATCGGGCAAGGGCTCGACCTGCACGATGGCGGCCAGCGTATTGCGTGCGCACGGCTTGCGCGTGGGACTGCATACGAAGCCGCACTTGCGCTCGGTCACGGAGCGCGCACGCGTCGACGCGGCGGCGGTGAGTGAGGAGCGCTTCGCCGAGCTGCTGGGGGAGATGATGCCGGCGCTTGAGGCCACCGCCGCCGATGAGGGGAGGCCGAGCTACTACGAGACGCTGCTGGCGCTAGCGTTCCTGCACTTCGCGCGTGAGCATGTGGAGGTGGCCGTGATCGAGGTGGGGATCGGCGGCACGCTCGACGGCACCAACGTCTTGCATCCGGAGGTCGCGGTCATCACCAACGTCGGCTTCGACCATATGGAGATCCTCGGCGACACGCTCGAGAAGATCGCCTTCGACAAGGCCGGCATCGCCAAAGCCGGGATACCGCTGATCAGCGACGTCGACCGCGCGGAGGCGCGCGTCGTGATCGAGGAGCGCTGCGCGCAGGTCGGTGCCCCCTTCTTGAGCGTGCGCGACCTGGTCGCCATCGAGAAGCAGGCGGGACAGGGCCGCCACGGCCAGCAGGCGCTGATGACGACGCCCGCGGGGAGCTATCGTGTCGATCTTCCGCTGCTGGGGGGCTTCCAGCTCCGCAACGCCGCCACCGCGATCCTGGCGGTCGAGCAGCTGCGCGAGGGCCTGCGGCCGGCGGTTGCCGCCGTCGAGCGCGGGTTGGCGGAGGTCTCCCTGGCCGGACGCGTGGAGTTCTACCCATCGCGCCCCGTGGTGGTCTTCGACGTTGCCCACAACCCCGACAAGGCTGGGGCGTTGGCGGGTGCGTTGCGCGAGGAGTGGCCCGGACGCCGCTTTCACTTTGTGGTCGGCGTGGTGGAGGGGAAAGACGCCCGCGAGATGATCGGCATCTGGTCGCAGTTGCCGGGGAGCTTCATCTTTACGTCGTTCGTCGTACCGGGGCGCCCTGCAACCCGGTTGCAGCGCCTGCAGGGCTACGCCCAAGGCTTTGGGCGGGCGAGCCGGGCGATCAACGATCCGGTGGAGGCCTTGGCCGTCGCGCGGCGTATGGCCGAGGCGGACGACGTGGTCGTCGTCACCGGCTCGACATTTGTTGTGGCCGAGCTCCGGGAGTGGTGGCTTGCCAACGTCTCCTCCGTATCAGGTCCGCGATCCCAGGTTTGACCGGGGTGCCCTGCGCGCCCGCGGGCGTGCTCTGCCGTGGGGCCAGCGAACTTACGTCGCCGGTATCGTCAACGTCAGCCCGGACTCGTTCTCCGGCGACGGAGTGGCCGACCCCGAGGCGGCCATCGCCCGGGCGATCACTCAGCTGGACGCCGGGGCCGACCTGCTGGACATCGGCGGTGAGTCGACCCGCCCCGGGCACACGCCGCTGGATGCCGCCGTTGAGCTGCGTCGCGTCCTGCCGGTGATCGCGGGCGTCCGGGCGCTCCGCCCGGAGGCGATCATCAGCGTAGATACGTTCAAGGCCGAGATCGCCCAGGCGGCGCTGGCGGCGGGGGCCGACATCGTGAACAGCGTCTGGGGCTGGACGCGTGGGATGCTGGAGGTTGCTGCAACCCATCGCGCTCCGGCGATCCTCATGCACAACAAGCGCGTCGCCGTCTACGAGCGCGACGTCGTCGACGAGGTTGTCGCCTGGCTGGAGCGCGAGTCGCGCGCCGCGTTGGATGCGGGGATCCCCGCGGAGTCGATCGTGCTCGACCCGGGCATCGGCTTCGGCAAGTCGCCCGAGCACAATCTCGCGCTGCTGCGCTCGCTCGATCGCATCGTCGCGCTGGGCTTCCCAACGCTGCTGGGGACCTCACGCAAATCGGTGATCGGCCTGCTCACCGGCAAGCCCGCCGGCCCGCAGCGCGCTTGGGGGACCGCGGCGACCGTCGCGCTAGCCGTTGGCTCGCGCATCGACGTCGTGCGTGTGCACGACGTGGCCGAGATGGTTGATGTGGCGGCGGTGAGCGACGCGATAGCGCGCGGCTGGCGCCCGGCAGGCTGGCGAGACGCCTTGCCGTGAGCGATCGCATCGAGCTGCGGGATATCCGTGCCTGGGGTCGCCATGGCGCCGATCCCGGCGAGAAGGAGCGTCCGCAGCCCTTCGATCTCGATGTCGCGCTGGAGCTCGATCTCTCCGCTGCCGAGCGCAGCGATGCACTCGCCGACACCGTCGACTACGCCGCGCTCCATCGCGGCATCGTCGCGATCGTCGAGACGCGCTCGTACGATCTGCTGGAGCGCCTTGCCGCCGAGATCGCGGCGCTGGCCCTGGCCGACCGTCGCGTGCGCAACGTGCGCGTCGCCGTCGCCAAGCCGCGTCTGCTGAACGGCGCGACGCCGGTGGTGACGCTCGAGCGCGGCCGCCCGAGCGTGGGGCCGCAACGGTGAGGCTGGTCGCGCTGGGGTTTGGCGCCAATCTCGGAGATGCGCCGGGCGCAATTCACACCGCCATCGCTCGCATGGCGCAGATCGGCACCCTGGTGGCGCGCTCTGATCTCTATCGTAGCGCGCCGTGGGGGGAGGCCGATCAACCGGCCTTCTACAACGCCGCGGCTCTCTACGAGAGCGAGCTGCCGGTGCGCGCGGTGATGGAGCTCGGTCAGCGGGTCGAGCGGGAGCTCGGGCGCGTGGAGAGCTATCGCTGGGGGCCGCGGGCGATCGACGTCGACATCCTGCTCGTCGAAGGTGTGACGATCGACGAGCAGGATCTGGGCGTGCCGCATCCGCGCCTGCGTGAACGCGCCTTCGCGCTGCTGCCGCTAGCGGAGATCGCCCCGGCGCTGCGCGATCCGCGCGACGGCGCTAGCGTCGCGGAGCTCGTCGCGGCGCTCTCTGCGGAGCAGCGCGCCGATGCCCGGCGCCTGAAGCGCTCGCGCGGCGACCTCGAGCGCATGCACACCGATTACGAGAGCGCCGCCGTCGATTACGACCGGCTGCGTCCGCTCAGCACCGGCGAAGGCCCCGTCGCCGGTGCGATTCTCGATGCCTGCGGCGTGCGCGGACGCCGCGGCGCTCGCATACTGGACGTCGGCTGCGGCACAGGGCGCTACGCGGTGTGGTTCGCGCGACAGCGAGGTCTCGAGGTCGTCGGCCTCGACGGCTCGCCAGCGATGCTCGCCCGCGCCCGCGCGAAGGCGCAGCGGATGCGCTGGATCGAGGGCAGGCTTCCCGCCGGTGTGCCCGATGAGCGTTTCGATGCGGCCTACAGCATCTTCGTCATGCACCATCTGGACGAGCCGGAGCGTCGCGAGACCTTCGCGCGCCTGCGCCGTATCCTGGACGGACCGCTGGCGATCGCGACCTTCTCGCACCGCTACTTCTGCGAGCATCCCTTCGCGGAGATCTTTCCCGGCTTCCTGGACGTGGAGCTCTCGCGCTTCCCCTCGATTCCCGCGCTGCGCGCCGAGCTGCTCGACGCCGGATTTGCGCGCGTGGCGTTGCGGCGCGTGCGAGCGCAGCGCGATCAAGAGGCGGCACGTCTCTTGGAGCGCGTGGAGGGGAAGTTTCTCTCGACCTTTCACGTGATGGCCCCGGAAGATTTCGCCGCGGGCCTTGCCGCGTTGCGCGAGTGGCTGCGCGATCACCGTTACGTCTTGGACTTCGACGTGAGCGTGCTGGTCGCCGACCCGCTTCCAGGGCGCCCGCGAGAGGCCGTCGAATCGAAGGCAGCCGATGCAGAACGATGAGAGAGAGAGCGACGTCCGTGGCGAGATCGAACGCCTGGTGCGTCCGTTGCTCCAGACCTTCGACGAGGGCGATTTGGTGCGTCTCGCGGTCGACGAGGAGGAGTTTGCGCTCGAGGTCGTGCGGCGCAACCGCCCGCGCGCCGTGACGACGGGCTCGGAAGGCATGACCGGCATCGCGGCGGCGGATCTCGCCGGGGGCGCGCCACAAGCGCCGGAGCGGCCGATGGAGCTGGTGACCTCAGACGTGGTCGGCGTCTTTCGCGGCAGCCGCCCCGCGGTGGTGATCGGCGAGCGGGTCGCCGCCTCGCGCGAGCTCGGTTATGTCGAGGCACTGGGCATCCGCAACCCGGTGCGCGCGGGCCGCGGCGGCGCGATCGCGGCGATCATGGTCGAGGAGGGCGAGCCGGTCGAATACGGCCAGCCGCTCTTCGGCTTCGAGGGCGGCGAATGAAGGCGGGCCTGAAGAAGGTGTTGATCGCCAATCGCGGCGAGATCGCGCTGCGGGTCAATCGCGCCTGCCACGAGCTCGACATCCCTACGGTGGCGATCTTCAGCGAGGCGGACCGCGAGTCGCTGCACGTCAAGCGCGCGGACGAGGCGTTCTGCGTGGGGCCCGGCCCCTCGGCGCGCTCCTACTTGAATGTGCCGAACATCATCTCTGCGGCCTTGATCTCCGGTGCCGACGCCATCCATCCGGGCTACGGTTTCTTGGCCGAGAACGCGCGCTTCGCGGAGATCTGCCGCGACCACGGCATCGCCTTCATCGGCCCCTCTCCCGACGCCATCCGCGCGATGGGCGACAAGGCGACGGCGAAGCGCATCATGGTCGAGGCCAAGGTTCCGGTGACTCCCGGCACGGATATCGTCGAGAGCGTGGAGGAGGCGCGCGCCTTCGCCAAGCGAGCCGGCTATCCCGTGTTGATCAAGGCTACCGCCGGCGGCGGCGGCAAGGGGATGCGCGCGGTGCACGCCGGCCAGGAGCTGGAGCAGGCGTTGAGCTCGGCCAGCAGCGAGGCGCTCGCGGCCTTCGGCGACGGCCGAGTCTACCTCGAGAAGCTGATCGAGCGGCCTCGCCACATCGAGGTGCAGGTGCTGGCCGATACGCACGGCGAGGTCTTGATCCTTGGCGAGCGCGATTGCTCGGTGCAGAAGCCCTCGCACCAGAAGCTGATCGAGGAGGCGCCGGGGCCACGCCTGGGCGCGGAGTTCCGCCGGGCGCTCTATGACGTAGCGCGCGACGCCGTGAAGGCCGTGAAGTACGTTAATGCCGGGACCCTGGAGTTTCTCGCGGACGGCGACGCGTTCTACTTCATGGAGATGAACACGCGCATCCAGGTCGAGCACCCGGTGACGGAGGCGATCTTCGATATCGACTTGGTGAAGGAGCAGCTACGCGTCGCGGCGGGTGAGCGGCTCTCGTATCGGCAGAGCGATCTCCGCGCCTGCGGCCATGCCATCGAGGTGCGCGTCAACGCCGAGGATCCGGCGAACAACTTCGCCCCCGCGGCCGGAACGTTGAAGACGGTGCAACTGCCGGGCGGTCCGGGCATCCGCGTCGATACGCACCTCTACGAGGGCGCCTCGGTGCCGCCGTACTACGATTCGATGCTGGCCAAGATCATCGCCCACGGGCGCGACCGCGACGAGGCGATCGCGCGCATGGTGCGGGCCCTGCGCGAGACGGTGGTGGACGGCGTGAAGACCACCGTGCCGTTCTGCATCGAGGTGCTCACGGACCCGGAGTTCGCCGCGGGCGGCGTCGACATCGGCTACCTGCCGCGCCTCCTCGCGCGCGAGTCACGCCTGGAAGCCGCCGCGGTCTCGTAGTGCCGGCTTCGGGGCGAGAGAGCGGCGTCGGCGGGCGCAGAGCGGCACGTGAGGCGGCTCTGCAGGTGCTCTTCGCCGTGGAGGTCGGGCGGCGCGATCCGAGCGAGGCGCTGACGGAGGCATTCGAGCAGCCCGTGACGCATGGCCAGGAGCTCTTCGTGAAAGAGCTGGTCTTCGGGACGCTGGAGCAGGCGGAGTCGATCGATGCGGTGATCGCGCCGTTGCTCAAGGATTGGACGATCGATCGCCTGCCCACGATCGACCGGCTGGTGTTGCGGATGGCCGTCTACGAGTTGTCGACGATGGGGACGCCGCGCGCCGTCGCCATCAACGAGGCGGTGGACCTGGCGAAGAAGTTCTCCACGGCCGACTCGGGGCGTTTCGTCAACGGGGTCCTCTCGCGCGTTGATCTACCCCGCGCGTAGACGCCGCAAACGCACGATCGGCGCGCCGGCACCGCCGCCTGGGCCGCCGCGCGGGCCCACGCGCAATCCCTGGCACGTCCTCGCCGCCGCGGTAATCCTGCTGCTGCTGATCGTGGGCGGCGTCATCTCCGGCATGGTCGCCGCGTACTCGCGCCAGTTGCCGGACATCACGCGGATGGCCGAGTACCAGCCTCAAAAGGCGACGCAGGTCTATGCACGCGACGGTACCCTGTTGGCCGACGTCTATCAGAAGGATCGCATCTGGGTGGGCATCGACAAGATCCCGCCGGTCGTGCGCGATGCGTTCATCGCTACCGAGGATCAAGACTTCTACCACCATCACGGGATCGATCTGCGCGGCATCGTGCGAGCCGCGCTGGCCGACTACCGTCACGACGCCGCCGTCCAGGGTGCCTCCACCATCACCCAACAGCTAGCGCGCGCGCTCTTCCTGAACGACGAGAAGACGATCGCGCGCAAGGTGGAGGAGGCGTTGCTGGCGATCCAGATCGAGCGCTACTATACCAAGGACGAGATCCTGGAGCGCTACCTGAATTTGATCTATCTGGGCTCGGGCGCCTACGGTGTGCAGGCGGCCGC
>JAGWST010000449.1 GCA_028869325.1 bacterium
CAGCCGCTCGATCCCCAGATGGCTCAAGGCGGCGCGCTGCGCGCGCACGATGTCGCGCACCGTCACGACGGGGAAGCGCGAGCCGTAGGGGCGCCCGTCGCTCGAGTTCGACGACGGGCCGGTCGATCCGTAACACCCGCCGAGCGCATTGACGCCGACCACGCACAGACGCTCCGTATCGATCAGGCAGCCCGGGCCGACGACGCCCGGCCACCAATCCGCTACGCGCCCGGAACCGGTGAGCGCGTGCGTGACCAGCACCACGTTGGCGCCGCCATCGCGCGGCGTGCCATAGAGCGCGACCTGCTGCACCACGCTCGGCAGCGTGACACCGCCGTCGAGCGCGAAGCCGCCGTCCGGCTCCAGCCGGACGGCGACCTCGCGCGTTGGTGTAGGCGCTTCAGACACCGGCCGCAACCCGCTCCTGCGAAGCCGCGAGCGCCTGCTTCGCGTCCTCGATCAGGTCCTGCGGGTCCTCGATGCCGACGGAGAAGCGCACGAGGTCCTCGCTGACGCCCGCGGCGATCTGTTGGGCGGGCGCCAACTGCTGGTGCGTCGTCGAGGCGGGGTGGATGACCAGCGACTTCGCGTCGCCGACATTGGCCAGCTGCGAGAAGAGTTGCAAGCCGTCGATGAACGCGCGTGCCGCCGGAGCGCCGCCCTTGATGCCGGCGGTGACGATCGCCCCCGCGCCGTGCTGCAGGTACTTCTGCGCCTTCTTGAAGGAGTGGTGGTCCGGCAGTCCGGGATAGGAGACCCACGTCACCTCCGGCTGCGAGGCGAGAAACTCGGCAAGCCTCTGCGCGTTCTCCACGTGGCGCTGCACGCGCAGGTGGAGCGTCTCCAGGCCCTGTACGAAGAGCCAGGAGTTGAACGGCGAGACTGCGTGCCCCAAGTCGCGCAGCAACTGCACGCGCGCCTTGATGATGAAGGCCAGGTTGTTGAACGCCTTGCTGTACGAGACGCCGTGGTACGACTCGTCGGGCGCGACGAACTGCGGGAAGCGGCCGCTTGCGGCCCAGTCGAAGTTCCCGCCGTCGACGATCACGCCGCCGATCGAGGTGCCGTGGCCGCCGATGAACTTCGTGGCCGAGTGCGTGACGATGTTTGCTCCCCACTCAAAGGGGCGCACGAGATACGGCGTGGCCAGCGTGTTGTCGACGATCAGCGGAATCTTGTGACGCCGTCCGATCTCCGCCAGCGGCTCGATGTCCAGCACGTCGAGCTTCGGATTGCCGATGATCTCGCCGAAGATCGCCTTGGTATTGGGGCGGATCGCCGCTTCCACGTTCTCAGGCTTGTTGGCGTCGACGAAGGTGGTCTCAATGCCCAACTTCGTCAGCGTGTGCTTGAAGAGATTGTAGGTGCCGCCGTAGAGCGACTCGCTGGCCACCACGTGATCGCCGGCGCCGGCGAGATTGAGAATCGCAACCGTCGCGGCTCCCTGACCGCTGGAGAGCGCAAGCGCGCCGACGCCGCCCTCGAGCTGCGTGATGCGCTGCTCGAAGACATCCTGCGTCGGATTCATGATGCGCGTGTAGATATTGCCGAACTCTTCGAGCGCGAAGAGCCGCGCGGCGTGCGAGGTATCGTCGAAGACGTACGAGGTCGTCTGGTAGATGGGGAGGGCCCGCGACTTTGTCGCAGGATCCGGACTCTGGCCGCCATGGACGGCGATCGTATCGAAGCGGGACATGTGGGGTGCTCCTTCTTGTAGTCGGTGCGTGCGTAGACGGCGCTTGCGGCCGTGCACCGAGGTTGTGGAGAGGGACGATCCGATCTGGCCGATTCCGAGGGGTAGTGGGTGGCCTCTAGCGATCCAGCCAGATCGGGATCGTACAGCGCGCGGGAATTCGCGCGTCGTGGAGCACGCGCATGACGTGCGGATCGTCGAGCGCGAGCTCGTCGAACAGAAGGGCGCAGGCGCCCTCCGCCGCGCGCACCGTGTAGCCGGCGCGTTCGAGCGCGACGCATGCCGCACCGATATCTCCCTCGGGTGCGATTCCCAGCGCGTGCGGCATGCGCACCTCCGCCGGGGCGGTGAGGGCGACCTCCGCCAGGCGGCGGTTGGTGCGGAACGAGGTCCCGTGCGCGATATGGCGCAGCACGGCCAAGAGATCGCCCACCATCGCCGAGGCCGTCGGCTCTTGGCCGGCGCCGGTGCCGACGAAGCTGAGGGCGCCCGTGGCCTGCCCGACGATGCGGATGGCGCACTGTGGCCCCTCGGGTTGGGCGAAGAGATGTTTGGTGGGGACGAAGGCCGGCGTGACTGCGGCCGTGAGCGTCTCCGCGCGGTCGTCGCGACCAAAGGCCAGAAGCTTCAGCGCGTAACCCAACCGCGCGCCCAGCGCCAGGTCCTCCGGCGCGAGACCGGTGATGCCGCGGCGAGGGATCGCCGCCGACTGCACGTAGCGGCGGAACGCCAGACGGCAGAGCAGCGCCAGCTTGTGTGCCGCGTCCCAGCCCTCGACGTCGCTGCGCGGATCGGCCTCCGCAAAGCCCAGCTCCTGCGCGCGAGCAAGCGCGCTCTGGTAGCTGGCGCCGTCGCGCATCGCGCTGAGGATGAAGTTGGTCGTACCGTTGACGACGCCGGCGATCTCCAGGATGCGCTCGCCCGCCAGCGACTCGCGCAGCAGGCGGATGATGGGGATGGCGCCGCCGACGGCCGCCTCGTACCAGATGCTGACGCCGTTACGCTCGGCGATCTCCTCGAGCGCCGCACCCTGCGCCGCCAGCAGGTCCTTGTTGGCGGTGACGACGTGCTTGCCGTTCTCCAACGCGCGCGCGATGTAGTGGGCGGCGTCGGTGGTGCCGCCGATGCACTCCATGACCACGTGGACGTTGGGATCGTTGACGATCGACTCCGCGTCCGTAGTGAGTAGCGGCAGCGCGGGCGAGGTACCGCGGGATTTTTCGACGTCGCGGATCAGGACGTGAGCTAAATCGAAGTCCACGCCGGCTTCGCTGCGCAACAATTCGCGCTGCGAGTGGAGGATGGCGACGACACCGCTTCCGACCGTTCCGTGGCCCAACAATCCGATGCCGACGCGGTCGGGGCGGTCTCCGTGCCAGTGTGCTGGTTGAGTGAGCAACACTGCCATGAGTACCTCGTGAGGAAAACGAAGCCGCCCGGGGCGGCGTGTTGGGGCTCATGGTAGCGGGAAAGGCCTTGCCGCGTCAATCCCTCGTGGGGGGCGCTTCGGCCGCGGCCGGCTCAGGGCCACCCTCCGGGAGCAGATCGGGGCGGCGCGCGGCCGTGCGGCGGCGCGACTCCGCCCGGTGCCAGGCGGTGATGGCGGCGTGGTTGCCGGAGAGCAGCACCTCGGGGACGTCGAGACCGCGAAAGCGCCGCGGCCGGGTGTAGACGGGGTGGTCGAGGCTCTCCGCCGCGAACGACTCGTGCTCCAGCGAGTCGCCGGTGATCGCCCCGGGCAGTAGCCGCGCCGTGGCGTCGAGCACGGCCATCGCGGGGATCTCGCCGCCGGTCAGGACAAAGTCCCCCAGCGAGAGCTCCTCCAGCGGATAGGCGGCGCCGAGCCGCTCGTCCACCCCCTCGTAGTGGCCGCAGATGAGGATCAACTGCTCCAATGCGGCGTAGCGCTGGGCGGTAGCCTGCTCGAAGCGGCGGCCGGCGGGCGTGAACAGCACGGTGGCGCGGCGAAGGCACGGGGCGGCCAGCAGCGAGTCCAGGACGCGGGCCAGCGGCTCGATCCGCAACACCATCCCCGGGCCCCCGCCGAAGGGCGTATCATCTGCCCGCTCCTTGCCCTCCAGCGCGTCCAGCAGATGGTGAAGGTGAACGTCCAGCAGGCCGCGCTCCAGCGCGCGGCCCAGGATCGAGAGCGCGATGTGCGGGGCGAAGAGCTCGGGGAAGAGTGTAATCACGTCGACGCGGAGCATGGCGAGCATCCGTTCGCGGCGAAGGACGCCCTTACCCATGTTCTCCACGATTGCAGAGCTCTGGCGAAACCGGCGCTCCGGACCGGCCGGCCCCTTCGAGGCGGGGGTCGCCGCCATCGAGGCCGGGCGCTATCGCGAGGCCGTCCATCTGCTGACGCGCGCCCTCCACGAATCGGGGCGCGATGCCGCCGTGGTGGCGGCGATCCTCAACAAGCGCGGCGTCGCGCTGGTGCACCGGGAGGAGCGCGATCAGGCGCTGGCCGACTTTCGCGCAGCGCTCGACTCCGATCCCAAATGCACGGCGGCGATCGTGAACCTAGGTAATTTGGCGCTCGAGGACGGCGAGGTGGAGCGGGCTATCGAGCAGTACCAAGCCGCGCTGCGCATCGACGCCGAGTGCGCGCTGGCGCACCACAACCTGGGCGCCGCCTATCGGCAACTGGGCCGGCGCTCTGAGAGCGTGCAACATCTGCGCGCCGCCGAGAAGATTCGCAGCCGCACGTGGTTCGTACGCCTGCGCGACCGCCCGCTGCGCTAGGCCGCGCTCCTCGACGGCGGACAAGATCATCCTCGGCCTGCTACACTTGCTCGATCTCGGCGTTGGTGATGTCTTCGAGATACTCGAAGAGCTGGGGTAGCGTGATCTTCTCCAACTCGCAATGTGCCTGCTGGCCGCCGCCGTCGTCGCCGTCGTCGCGCAGGTAGCAGCGCGACTCGACCTCGGCAACCTCGCTGAAGAAGACGACCGCGAAGCCTTTGCCCGTGGTCTCGTCGTAGATGCGCATCGCCTGCGGGTTGACGATCTCCACGGAGTGCGTCGGGCTGTTGGTATCGAAGATCGTGATCGTGAGGTAGTCGCGGTTGGTGATCTCGATCGAGCGCACCACGAAGGCATTCTTCGCGGAGTAGAACTCCTGCCCGCGGCGATAGCGCGAAGACATCTCGTAGAAGACCCGGTGGCCGACGAAGCGGCCGAGGATCTTCTTGAGCGTGGCGAGCGACGCCAGGGTCTCGACGCGGTTGGACCGCGTGTAGATGATCTTCAAGCGCGCGGTAAACTCCGGACGAAAAGCCTTTTCCGC
>JAGWST010000450.1 GCA_028869325.1 bacterium
AACCCCTGCTCGTAGATGCGGATCGCATCGAGCAGGTACGGCACCAGCAAGCGGTTGACCACGAAGCCGGGCGTGTCCTTGGCGTGGACGGCCCGCTTGCCCAGGCGCTGGGCGAACGCGCCGAGCACGGCGATCGTGGCATCGGAGGTCTCGATCGTTCGTACCACCTCGACGAGGCGCATGATCGGCACCGGGTTGAAGAAGTGCAGGCCGGCGATGCGGTCGGAGCGCTTGGTGGCGGCGGCCATCTCGATGACGCAGAGGCTCGAGGTATTCGAGCAGATGAGCGCGTGCGGGGCCAGGAGAGCGTCGAGCCGGGCGAAGAGGTCGCGCTTGGCCTCCATATTCTCGACGATCGCCTCGACGACCAGATCGCAGCCGGCCAAGTCGTCGAACTCCGTCGTGGTGCGCAGCCGCGCCAGCGTGGCATCGCGCTCGGCGCTCGCGAGCTTGCCTTTCTCGACGAACTTCTCCAGCGAGGATCGGATGCTCGCCAAGCCCTTATCGAGCGCGCCCCGCTGCACTTCGTAGACGATGGTCTCGAAGCCGCTGGCCGCGCAGGCTTGCGCGATGCCCGAGCCCATCAGTCCGGAGCCACAGATGCCGACTCGCCGAATCTCCACGAACCCTCCCATCACGCTGATCTTGCGGCCCTAGCATTTCCGTCGTAAACGCGGCGGGGTTCGTCGCCCGGGGGCTGGAACCTGCGGGCGCGCCGTGATATAACCTATCACGGGCACGACAAAACGAGGCGCGGATGCGGCGCCGAGGGGAGGTGTGGAGATGACGCGGACCGCCTATCATGAAGCACTGGAGCGTACGCGCTTGGACGTCCTGCGCATGGGGGCGCTAGCCGAGGAGGCCGTGCGGAACTCCATCGCCGCGATGGATCGCCGCAATACGGAGCTGGCTCGCCGCGTGATCTCCGGAGACGACCCGCTGGACGATTTGCGCCGCAAGGTCGAGGCGAACTGCATCGAGCTGCTCTGGCGCCAGCAGCCGCTGGCCGGCGAGCTGCGCACGATCGCCGCGATGCTCGAAACGATCGTCGACCTCGAGCGTGTCGGCGACTACGGCGTCGAGATCGCTAAACGCGCGATCGCCATCGCCGACATGCCGGTTCGTCCCGACAAGGTGGAGATCGCCAAGATGGGGACGATCGCCGCCGATATGCTGCACGACGTGGTGGTCGCCTTCTCGGAGCAGAGCGCCGAGCTGGCGCAGAGCGTGATCGACCGTGACGACGAAGTGGACATCCGTTACCACAACGGCATTCACGCGTTGCAGATCGCCATGGAGGAGGACTCACGCATGGTGCCGGCCGCCACGCAGATGCTCTTCACGCTCTCCTCCGTGGAGCGCATCGGCGACCGCGCGCAGAACATCGCCTGGCACGTCAAGGAGATGCTGGTCTAGGCGGTATGCTGCCCACGCAGGAAGCGCACCGGGTGCGGATGGCGCGCCGCCCCCGGCGAGGGCACGGCGTGCGCCGCCAGCTCGCCCTTGGGGATGACGCTGATGGAGCCGTCGACCTCCAGCACGGCTAGGCCCACCTCACCCAGGTCGCGGATGCCGTGCTCGCGCATCGCCGTCTCTATCTCCTCCGGGGCGATCAGCTCGCGCCGGCAATTCTGCTGCTGGATGACGCCGTCGCGGACGACGATCGTGGGCTCGCCCTCGATCAGCACGCGCGCGCGCTTGTTGTAGAAGGTGATGCGGGAGACGGTGCCGTTGACCGTCAGCAGAACGGCGGTCGCGATGATGCCGCCTGTGAGCGAGGTGTCGGGGCCCGTCATGGCGTTCTGCACGGCGTTGCTCAGCATCAGCAGGAGCACGAGATCGAAGAGCGTCATCTGCCCGATCTGGCGCTTTCCCGTGATGCGGACGCCGGCCAGCAGGACTAGATAAACGACCCCGGTCCGCAGAGGAATCGACCACCAAGGGCCGGCGAGCGCGAGCAGGTCTTGCCAGAAGCCGTGACTCATACGCCCCCGTCGCCCACGGTGCACGGCGCCATGATGGCATCGGCCATGCCGTGGATGAGACGCTTGTCGGCAGGAACCACCGTCGCCAGGATTCCGCCTAATTTGGCCTCGTCGTCCACCACGAAGTAGTAGGGGCAGAGACGCACGCGCCCCTCCATGCTCCGCAGCTCGTCGCTGGCCGCATCCAGGTACTGCATCTGGACGCGGCGCCCCTTATGAAAGCGCTGCAAGACGCGGGGCGTGCGCTCGAAGGCGGCCAAGCCGTCGTGCAGCGCCTGGGCCCACTCCTCCTTGGTGAGGTCGTTGGCGACGACGACGCCGCGTGAGCCCCAGGCACTCGCGTCGAAGCCGGACGGCTTGATCACGAAGTCGCGGTCGCTCTTCCCCAGCGGCAGCAGATCGTCCCAAGAGAAGACGGCTCTCCCCGCGGCGGTCAGACCGGCGATCGCCGCCTGCGGCGGCAACGGTCGCGGGTCCAAGACCCACGTCGCGGGAAAGAGCTTCGCAAGATTCGAGAAGGCAGGCTCACCCAGCTCGCTCTTCCAGAACGGCGCCAACAGCGCGTGGTGCAGCAGCGCGAAGAGCAGCTTCTCCTCCAGATGCGCCTTCGGCGGAGGCGTCATCCCCACGCGGCCGTGACGGACCGCGTAGAGGATCAGCTCCTGCTTGGGAACGTTGAGCAGATCGAAGAGCTCGAAGAAGCGGTAGACCGCATCCAGGCGTTCCTCGCGCCCGTCGGCCAGGCGCAGGAAGAGCGCCTCTTCGGTGAAGACGAGCTCGCGCGGATGGGCCGCGTACGCATCGAGATAGCCGCCCTCGCGCAGCGCCCGTGCGAACCACTCCATCTCGCCGCGATAATCATTCGACTCGTCGGAGACGACGATCGCCACGGTAGGACGCTCGTTGGCCACCGTCGCCGCGATCATCGCCGCGAAGCGCTCCAGCATGCCGTCCCCGCCGCCGACGACTTCGTCGCCCAGCTCGCAGTACGTCTGCGACATCGCCCCGACGAAGCCCATCCCGCCGGGCACGCTGTCGAGCTCGCTGGCACTGAAGCCGTCGTCCGTGAGGATGAGATCCGGGCGGATCACGCCGGGCACAGCCTGCTTCCAGCGATTTTGGCGGGCGAGCTTGACAACGTGCTCGGGCTTGCCGCGATCGAGATACTCGGCCACGAAGGCCGGCGCGCTGCCCTTCGCGCTCTGCAGGTAGAGCTTGTTGGCGGCGCGGTAGAACGCCAGCAGCTCGTTGCCCAGGCGCTCGATGCGGGAGAAGGTGGCGGGTGCCAACTGAAACGGCTCGGGCGAGAGGCGCCAGGCGATGTTGTCCTCGATTCCCACCCCTTTGAAGAGGCCGGGGGCGAGGTTCTCGCGCAGGTAGCCGATTCGTTCGCGAGCCGTTCTCGGTCGCACGTGCATGCTGCAGGACACGAAAAAACTCCTCCGGGCTATGGACAACAGTCCGGAATCTTGCTGCTGCTGAAGTAGATATAGCGCCTTCGCACCATCGTCCGCTTGATACCCGTTTTGCGCCGCGGCGGTTGCGGCTGCGAGGAGTGTTAGAGGACGGGTATCGCCCCGGGGATCAGAAGCGCGCTCTCGGGGGTCACGACGCCGTTGCGGAAGACGAACGTGACGTGCAGCGTCTTCTCGATGCCCAAGCTGCGCAGCGGAATATCGTCGGAGAGGCGCCCGTCCTGGCCGGCCAGGAGCACGTCTTTCGAGACCGTACGCTGGAGGGTGCCGCCCGGCCCCGCCAGGCTCTCGCTGATCGAGACGTGGGCCACGTCCCCGCCGCCGGTCTTCGAGCGCTCGACGCCGACGACGCAGAAGGTCGACTTCACGCCCTCACCCTGGATGGAGAGCGTCTGTGCGCGGCAGGGTTGGGCGCTGGCCGCGACGGGCGCCGCGGCCAGCGCCGCAAGGGCGGCTAGGAGCATAACGGCGGCTGCGTTCATCATCCTTGAAACTCCCCGTATCGCTGATTCGTCGCGCTGGCGAGCAGGACCGCGAGGCGGTCGCCCAACCGGGCAGGCCCGCCCGAGAGCTTACTAGCCAGCTCCGAGGGGATCGCGCTGCGCCCCCACCAGGCCCCGGCGAGAGCCCCGCAGATGCCGCCGCAGAGGGCTCCGATGCCGGTGCGAGCGGCGACCAGGAGCGCCTCGACCGCATCCTCGGCTTGATAGAACGACCAGATCCCGGCGACCAGCGAGCGCAGCGGCTCGGCGCTGGCGGCAAGCCGATCGGCGTCCTCCAAGGGTGCGCTGCGCATCGCCATTCCCACGCCGGGCGGCGCCGCCTCCGCCGCTTCGTCGAGCGCGGCCAAGCGGTCGCCGTCGAAGATCGCCGCCAGGAGCAGGGAGAACGCCAGGGCGGCCTCTGCGCTCTCGCGCGGGGCGTCGGCATAGAGGGCGGCTACCCGCTCGCGCAGGCGCCCGGGGGAGAAGGCGCCGGTCAGTGCCACGGCCAGCGCCGCCAACAGGTTGCGCTCGTCTCCGGTGTGGTGGAGGTGCAACGGCCGCGGGGCGGCCTCGACCCCGCTGCGGAGCACCGACTCCCCGACGTCCAGAGCCGCCTGCATGCCCCCGCCCAGGCTCCAATGCTCGCCGCGCAGGCGCCGTTCGAGCAGCTGCACGTCGGGGGGCGAGCCGTCTTCGGCCGGGCGGGCCATCGCCTCGCCCAACGCCGCCCCCAGCAGGGAGCCGCGCAGACGGTCGCCGTCGTCCAAGCCTTGGCCCAGCATCTGAGGCCCTCTTCCATAGCCGGCGGCTGTCGCCCCTCGAACGCCCCGGCACGTATGGCCTGTTGCCTGGCGTGGTACGATAGGGTCTGCCCCGCACGCCGATGATGAATCCCACCAGCGCTATCGATCTCGTTGCCCTCGATCTCGACGGCACCCTGCTCTCCTCGGATGAAGAGATCAGCCCGCGCAATCGCCGCGCCATCGGCGCGCTGCTGGCGGCCGGCATTCGCGTCGTGATCGTGACCGGGCGCGGGCTCGACACGCCGGCGCGCATCGCGCGCGAGCTGGACATCGACCACTTTCCGCTCATCTGCTGCCATGGCGCGCTGACGCGCGATTTGGCCACCGGCAAGACGCTGGGGCACATCCCCGTGCCGCTCATCCACGCCAAGCCCGTAGTCGAGTTTGCCGAGCGCGAGCGCCTGCCCGTCGCGCTCTACTCCGACGGCTCGTTCTGGCGCCTGGAGAGGCAGCGGCCGTTCGTGATCGACATGACGGGGCCCGGCTGGCGTACGACGGCGACCTTCACCACGCTGCTCGGGCGGCCCCCGACGTTCATCCGCTTTCTTGGCCGTGAAGCAGCCGACGCCGTGCGCGAGCGTTTC
>JAGWST010000451.1 GCA_028869325.1 bacterium
ACGTCCAGCTCCGCCAGCGCCTGCAAGATGCCCTCCTTGAGGCCGCAGTCGATCAATACCAGCCGTTTGCGCGCGCCGCGCGTGCCGCGCTGCATCGGCGCGCGAATCGAAACCGGTGCGACGAGATTGGCCGCCGGCGCCGCGCAGTACGCGCGCAGCTCCTCCTCGGCGCCGGCGATCGCAGCGTCGCCGACGGCCAGCACCGCCTTCATGGTGCCGTGCTCCCGCAGGTGCATGGTGAGGGCGCGCGTGTCGATGCCGACGATCGCGGGCATCCCCTGCTCCTTCATCCACGTGTCGAGATCGAGCTTGCACTGGTGATGCGAAGGATGTCTGGAGAGGCGCTTGATCACGGCGCCGGCCGCACAGGTGCTGCCGTGCTGCATGGCCGCTCGGCTGATGCCGTAGTTGCCGATCAGCGGATAGGTGAAGACCAGGATCTGCGCGTTGTACGAAGGATCCGTCAACGCCTCTTCATAGCCGGTCATGCCGGTGTAGAAGACGGCCTCACCGGTAACCGATCCCTCGGCCCCGGCGCCCTCGCCTTGGTATCGTTGGCCGCTCTCCAGCAGCAGCAGCGCCTTCATCGTGTACCCGCAGTCGTGAGTCCGTCGTGTATGGCCGCGCTGGTGATGCGCGGCACGCGGCCCCGGGCGTCGTAGACGAGGTTTCCCCCGACGATGGTTGCAACGGCTCGCCGCGGCAGCGTCATCCCCTCGAACGGCGTGCTGCGACCCTTGGAGCGGAAGGCGGTGGGGTCGACCACCCAGCTCTCGTCACGCAGCACGCTGACATCTGCGGGCGAGCCGATGGTCAGCGTTCCACCCGGCACGTTGAGCAGCCGGGCGACGTTGGTCGAGAGCAGCGCCACCATGCGCGCAAGCGGCAGATCCGGCAAGGCGTAGGCGTATGCGCCCACCGCGACCTCCAGGCCGCTGAAGCCGACGACCGTCTCCGAGAGCGGGCCGGACTTGTCGCCGGCCGCGTGCGGCGCGTGATCGGTGGCCAGCACGTCGACGACGCCCTCGCGCACGCCCGCGCGCAGGGCGGCGATCTCCTCGTCGCCGCGCAGCGGCGGGCAGACGCGGCCGCGCGCGGTGAAGCCCGCGAAGACGCGGTCGCTGAAGACCAGATGATGCGGCGTGACCTCGCAGCTTGCGGAGATGCCCTGCGCGCGCGCCCACTTGACGAGCTCCAGCCCGCGCCCCGTGGAGAGATGCGCGATGTGCCAGCGCTTGCGCGTATCGCCGGCGATCAAGAGGTCCCGCGCGATGATGATCTCCTCGGCCAGGCGCGGGGAGCTGTCGATGCCGAGGCGGGCGCTGACCTCGCCTTCGTTCATCAGGCCGCCGGCCCGCAGCGTGGCCTCTTCGCAGTGCGAGATGAACGGCGCCTCCAGATCGCGCGCGTAGAGTGCGGCGCGCCGCAGCACGCGCGCGTCGTCCACGGTGGCACCGTCGTCGCTGAATGCGACGGCGCCTGCCCGCACCAGCAGGCTGTAGGGCGCAAGCTCCTTGCCAAGGCGCCCGGCCGTAATGGCGGCGATCGGGTAGACACGTGCCAGCCCCGCGGCACGCGCGCGCTCGAGCACGTCACGGATGCGCTCGGGCGCGTCCAGCGCGGGCTCCGTATTGGGCATTGCGGCGACCGCCGTGAAACCGCCCGCCACCGCGGCGGCCGTTCCGGTCGCGACCGTCTCTTTGTGCGTCTGCCCGGGTTCGCGCAGATGCACGTGGGGGTCGATGAGGCCGGGTGTGACGATCGCCCCGCGCAGATCGAGCTCCTGCGCCCCCTTGGCATCGGCGTCGGTGATCTGCTCCGCGATGCGTGCGATGCGCCCGCCTAGGATCAAGACGTCGCGCAGGGCCTCGAGCCCCTGGGAGGGATCCACCACGCGGCCACCGCGCAGAATCATGCTGCGATCGCTCATGAGCAGAGGGCCTCCAGGACGGCCATGCGCACGAAGACGCCGTTGGCGACTTGGTTGACGTAGCGGCAACTGGGAAAGTCGAGCACGTCGTCGGTGAGCTCGACGCCGCGGTTGTAGGGCCCCGGGTGCATCACGATCGCGCCGTCGCGCAGCAGCTCCAGGCGCCGCGCGTTGAGCTGGTACTCCGCGGTGTAGGCGGCGACGCTGGGGACCAGGGCGCCTTCGAGCCGCTCGCGCTGGATGCGCAGCAGCATCACGGCGTTGACGGTGGGCAGCACGGCATCCAGATCGCGTTCGACGCGCACGCCTTCCTCCGCCATGGCGTCGGCCAGCAGCGTCGGTGGGCCCACCAGGATCGTCTCGGCGCCCAGCGTCCGTAGACCGTGGATGTTCGAGCGCGCGACGCGCGAGTGCGCGATGTCGCCGACGATGGCGACGCGTAGCCCCGCGACGCGGCCGAACTCCTGGCGCAGCGTCATGAGATCGAGCAGCGCCTGCGTCGGATGGGCGTGCGTGCCGTCTCCGGCATTGACGACATGACCTGGGAAGCTGCGCGCCAGCGCGTAGGGGAAGCCCGACTCGCGATGGCGCACGATGACGGCGCCGACGCCCATCGCCGCGAGCGTGATGGCCGTATCCGCGATCGACTCGCCCTTCACCATCGAGGAGTCGCCGGGATCGATCGAGACCACCTCGGCGCCCAGACGGTGCTCGGCGATCGCGAAGCTGGTCTGGGTGCGCGTCGAGGGCTCGAAGAAGAGGTTGACGACGGGGACGCCTGCCAGCAGGCGCCGTGGAGAAGGATCGCGATGGAAGGCTTCGGCCCGGTCGAGGAGCGCCATCAGCTCCTCGGCACTGAAGTCGTCGAGATCGAGAAGATTACGGGGTGCCATCGCCCTCCACGACCGAGATGCTGACCGAGTCATCCGCTGCGGGCTCCGCTGAGAGGTGCACCTCGATGTGCTCACGGCGCGAGGTCGGCACGTAGCGCCCGACGTAGTCCGGTTGGATCGGCAGCTCGCGCAGGCCGCGATCGACCAGCACCGCCAGGCGAACGGCGCGCGGCCGGCCCAGGTCGGTGACGGCGTCCAGCGCGCTGCGCACGGTGCGCCCCGTGTAGAGCACGTCGTCGACGACGACGACCTCGCGGTTGGTGACGTCGTCATAGACCTCCGTCTCCGGGATCTCCCGCATCACGTCGTCGTCGCGATAGAGCTGGATGTTGAGGTAGCCGACCTTGGGCGCCTTACCGGTGATGGCCGCGATCTGCGCGGCCAAGCGTTGCACCAGCGCCTCGCCGCCACGCCGGATGCCGATCAGGAGGACCCCCTCTTGCGCGCTCTCCGGCTCCACGATCTGATGGGCCATGCGGGCGAGCGCGCGCTCGATCATCTCGGCGTGCATCAGCGTCCGCTTCGGCTGCGTGGGGGTGATCACGAGATACCTTGTAACTCCGTCAATCGGTTGCGCGTACGCTGGAGCTCACCGGCATACCCGGCGAGCTTCTCACGCTCCTTCTGGACGATCTCCGGAGGCGCCTTCAGCGCGAACGACGCGTTTGCCAGCTTCTGCTCCAGCCGTTGCACCTCGGCGATCAACCGGCGCTCCTCCGCCTCCTGGCGCGCGATCTCCCTCTCCGTCCCTTCGGCGCCGATCAACAGGGCCACGTCGATGTTCGCGACCCTCTCGGTCAGCGCGGTGGCGGCGGGTTGCGCGAAGCCGGCCGGCTGCGAGAGGCTCCTCGCGCGCAGCCTCACGTGAGCGAGCCGTTCGATCAGGGCCGTCTCTTCGTCATCCAAGGACGTTCCGGCGAGCGCGGCCTGGGGAGTCTCACGCGCGGGGATGCCCGCATCGACGCGCAGCCGGCGCAGGGCGACGATCACCTCCATCAGGTCGTCAAAGCGCGCGGCGGCGGCAGCATCGTGCGGGA
>JAGWST010000452.1 GCA_028869325.1 bacterium
CGCGGCGGTGATCACCTCGCTGGCGCGGGCGAACTGCCTGGTCCTCTCGCCGCGCGGGAGCGAGGGCTGCCACGAAGGAGAGCGTGCGCCGGCGATCCTGCTGCGCTCGCGCGAGCGCATCGCACGCACGCTGCTTGCGGCGGGCTCACACGACGTCGCACTCGACGCTCTTGGGGCCGCCTTGCGCGGGCGCGGCTACGATCTGGTCTCCTCCAACGTCGGCTCCATCGCCGGTCTGGTGGCGTTGAAGCGGCGCGCGTGCCATCTGGCCGGAACGCACGTCCTCGACCCCGGCGGCACCTACAACGACGCCGCCGTCGCGCGCTACTGCCCCGGCGAACGGGTGGCGCTGATCGGGTTTGTCGACCGCGTGCAGGGTCTGATCGTGGCGCCGGGCAACCCGCTAGCGTTGAGAGCGATCGACGACGTCGCGCGCCGGCGTGCGCGATTCGTCAACCGCCAGCGCGACTCGGGGACGCGCATCCTACTCGACTATCTGCTGGCCCAAGCCGGCCTCTCGCCCGAGGCGATCGCCGGTTACGAGCGCATCGAGTTCACGCATACGGCCGTGGCCGCGCTGGTGGCCAGCGGCGCCGCCGACTGCGGCCTGGGCATCCTCGCCGCGGCGCGCGCGCTGGGCTGCGAGTTCGTGCCGGTCGCCGACGAGCGCTACGAGATCGCCACGCTCGCCGCGCGCTTGGAGGAGCCGTCGATGGCGGCGCTGCTGGAGGAGCTGCACTCGCCGGACCTGCGCCGGACGGTCGAGGCGCTGGGGGGGTACCACGTCGACCGTGCGGGCGAGGTTCGCTACGCGCCGGGATAGCTGGCGAGACGGGCTTCACGAGGGCTGCTGATCGCGCGAGTATCGCGTGAAGTCGACACGCTCGAGCGTAATCAGCCCTTCGGGGACCATGCTTTCGACTAACGGGAGGATCGCTGCGATCCTCTCGTCGGTGTCGACCACCTCGATGAGGATCGGCAGATTCGGCATCAACGAGAAGACCTTTGCTTGATGGAGCGTGGCGTGCGAGCCGAATCCCTCGATCCCTTGGAAGACGGTGGCTCCGGCGATGCGTTCCCTGCGCAGCGCCTCGACGATCGCCGTGTAGAGCGGCTGTCCGTGCCAGCGGTCCTCTTCGTCAACGAAGATCCGCAGCAGTCTCCCGCTACCGTGCGTCTTCACGCCGTTTCCTTTCGAGCAGCTCTATGCGCTCGCTGGTGACCAGCCCCTCGGTCACCAGCTCGTCGAAGAGTGCCAAGAGGCCGGCCCTGCGCGATTCCGTCTCGACGACCTCGATCACGACCGGCAAGTCCTGGGAGAGCGCCAAGACGCGTGCGCTGCGAATGCCGCGCGGGCCGAAGCCTTCGATGCCCTTGAAGACGACGCAGCCGCTGTAGCCATCGGTCTTGAGACGCTCGACGATGGCCTGGTAGAGCGGCCGGTTTCCCCGCCGCTCGCTCTCCGCCAGGTAGACTCTGATCAGGTGTGTCGACCTCACCGCATCACCTCGACCGCACGCGCCGCGATCAAGCCGAGATAGGCGGCGATCAATCCGCCGGCCAGGCTCGCCATCGTGTAGAGAAACGATGCCGCCACGGCGCGCTCGCCAACCAACGCCAGCGCCTCGTTGGTGAAGGTCGAGAAGGTGGTGTAACCGCCCACGAACCCGACGGTCAAGAGCACGCGGACGGCCGGGCTGAGAACGATCACGCGGGTGGTGGAGAGCTCGGCGATGACGGCGAGGATGAAACTCCCCGTCACATTGACGCAGAGCGTGCTCCACGGGAAGCCAGGCCCAACGCGCTCCGTGACGAGCACGGAGATCACGTACCGCAAGATCGATCCTACGGCGCCGCCCAAGCCGACGGCGAAAATCAGTGAGAGTCGCACCTTCACCTCTGACTCGACCTCTCCAGACGCTGCGATTCGAGCGTCGCGTCAGGAGTCATCGGCCAAGTCGGCGGTTCGCGGCGCCGCGCGCCGCCCGGCGAACTCCACCGCCGGCTACCGGAGCAGGGCTTCGAACGGTTTTCAGGGGCTCCTGCGAGCGGTGCCGTCTTCGGACGGCACCGCATCGCAGCTGTGTCGAGCCGCCGGCCCCTACGAGGCGGGGACGGCGCCGGTGATCGGGGCCTTCGTCGGCGGCCGGGTGATCAGCGGAAGGATGATCGAGAGCAGTAGCAGGATCGCGAACGGCACGAGCGCCCCGTGATAGGAGCCGGTGAGGTCGCGGATACGGCTACCGAAGAGCGGGCCGGCCAGACCGGCGACGCCCCAAGCCGTCAAGACCCAACCGTAGTTGACGCCCATGAACTTTGTGCCGAAGTAGTCGGCCGTGAAGGAGGGCATCGTGCCGAAGCCGCCGCCGTAGCAGAGGAGCACGATCGAGAAGAGGGTGACGAACGCCGCCGGCGAGTGGCCCGTGACGTTGAGCACGAGGAAGACGACCACCTGTACGGCATAGATCAGCACGTATGCCATGCGGCGGCCGATGCGGTCGCTGACGGTGCCCCAGAACCAACGGCCCACGCCGTTGAAGATCGACATGATGCTCACCAAGCCGGCCGCCGCGGCCGGCGTCATGCCTGCCAATTCGACGCCCATCGGCGCCGCTTGCGAGATGACGAAGATGCCCGCGGTGACGTTCAGGAAGAGCATGCCCCACAGCGCATAGAACTGCCAGCGTCCGAACATCTCCTCGGAGGTGAACTCCGAGCCCGAGGACTTCGATGCTTGCAGCGGAGGCGGTACCCAGCCGGCAACGGTATAGCCTTGCGGCGGGTTGCGCAGGACCAAGGCCGCGATCACACCGATGACGAGATAGATTAGCCCGGCGTAGAGAAAGGTGTGCAGCACGCCGACGTTCTTGATCAATGGCTGGAGGACGGGCCTGGCAAAGATAAAGGCGCCCAACCCGAATCCCATCACGACAAAGCCGCTGGCGAAGCCGCGGCGGTCGGGAAACCACTTGGTGACCATGGCGACGGCGGAGATGTAGACCATGCCGAGGCCAAGCCCGCCGATGACGCCGTACGTGAGATAGAGCCAGGGCCAGCCGAGCGCCCCGGTGCCCAGCCCAGCGAGAATGTTGCCGGCTCCCCAGAAGCATGCTCCGGCGATGACCACCGTGCGGGGGCCGACCTTATCCTGCCAGCGCCCGCCGATCACGGCGCCGACGCCCAGGAAGAAGATGGCAAGCGCGAACGCCCACGACGTGGTGGTCGCATTCCATCCGAAGAGTTTTTCGAGCGGTTTGACGTGGACGCTCCACGCATAGACGGTTCCGACGGTGCAGTTGGCGATGGCTCCGGCAATCGCCATCAACCATCGGTTCGGTGTCGCAGTAGTCGATGCCATGCGGGATCCTCCCTAATTATTCCGGGTGACGTAGGGTCGCACGCGGGTCGTCGGCCGAGGCCCGACCCGCCTCGATCAGGGACTTCCGCAAGACGTAGCCGCCGTAGAGCGTAAGGCCCGCGGCGACCAGCGTCTTGACAACGTGTCGTTTGGTGGCATGGCTGGGCTTGGTGAAGAGGCTCGCGAGATTGAGGAGGGCCGGTACG
>JAGWST010000453.1 GCA_028869325.1 bacterium
CACGGGCCTAGGTGCGGCGCTGGTACGCCGCGTGCTCGATGAAGGGGCGCGCCTGGGCTACCGCGCGATTCGCCTCGACACGCTGCCCTCGATGGATGCGGCGATCGCTCTCTACCGCGCCTTGGGCTTTCACGATATTCCACCCTACCGGCCGAATCCCGTCGCGGGGGCGCTCTTCCTCGAGCGCGCTCTAGCGGGTCCATAGGGTGGAGCGGCGGCCGGGTTGAAGCGGTCGCCAGAATGAAGCAGCTCGACGAGCCGTTCCTCTACGGCGCCCCTTCGCCGCAGGCGCTCTACGACGAGGCGGTTGCCAACTATCGCGACTTCGTGAATCCACCGCTGGCGCGGGTGATGAAGCTCTCTGGCTCGGCCGTCGAAGTACGTGCCTCCGGAACGACGATCTACGACCAAAACGGCAAAGCCTACCTCGACTTCGCCGGTGGCTACGGCGTCTTCACGCTGGGGCACTCGCATCCCAAGGTCGTCGCGGCCGTCCAGCGGCAGCTGGAGCACATCTCGCTCTCGGGCAAGGTCTTCTTCAATCCGCTGCTAGGCCGCGTAGCTAGACGCTTGGCCGAGCTCGCGCCCGGCGACCTGCGCATCTCGTTCTTCGCCAATAGCGGCACCGAGGCGGTGGAGGGCGCGCTCAAGCTCGCCAAGGCGGCGACGCACCGCCATAAGATCGTCTCCACCACCAACGCCTACCATGGCAAGACGCTGGGCGCCTTGACGGCCACCGGCCGCGACTACTTTCGCAGCGAGTATCAACCCCTCGTCCCCGAGTTCGAGCACGTGGCCTTCGGCGATGCGCAGGCGCTCGAGGGTGCGCTGCGGGATGCCGCGGCGTTCATCGTGGAGCCGGTGCAGGGCGAGGGCGGCGTCAACGTGCCGCCACGCGGCTATCTCAAACGTGTGCGCGAGCTCTGCGACCAGTACGGCGCGCTGATGATCGTCGACGAGGTACAGACGGGCCTCGGGCGCTGTGGTTTCCGCTTTGCCGTGGACGAGGAGGGCGTGGTGCCGGATATCATGACGCTCGCCAAGGGGCTCTCGGGCGGCATCGTGCCGGTCGGCGCGTACATCGCGCGCCCCGATTGCTGGAACGCCGCCTACGCGAAGCAGCCGCTGATGCACACCTCCACGTTCGGCGGCGGCGAGCTAGCCTGTGCCGCGGCGCTGGCCGCGCTGGAGGTCATGGAGGAGGAGCATCTGGTCGAGAACGCGCGCGAGCGCGGCAGCCAGTTGATCGACGGCGCGCGCGCGATCGCGGAAGAGTTTCCCGAGGTGGTCCGTGAGGTACGCGGCAAGGGACTGTTGGTGGGCGTCGAGCTGACCAGCGAGGGTTATGCCGGCGCGATCATCCCCGAGATGCTGCACCAAGGCGTGACCGCCGCGTGGACGCTCAACATGCAGCGCGTCATCCGCCTCGAGCCGCCGCTGGTCGTCACGGCCGCCGAAGTCGAGCGTGCGCTGGAAGCGTTGCGCAGGGGGGTGGGGCAGGCCAGGGAGAAACTCGGGGTCCTGCCATGCCCTACGTAGAGTCCTCGATTTCGATCAAGGCGCCGGCGCGCCATGTCTATGAGATCGCCAAGGAGCAGGAGCGCTTTCCGGAGTTCATGCCGGATGTCGAGTCGATCGCCGTGGTGGAGCGCCACGAGAGCCGCGTCTTGACGAAGTGGAAGACGCTCGTCGAGGGCGCCCCGATCGAGTGGATCGAGGAAGACCGCTTCCACGACGATGCCTGCCGCATCGAATACAAGCTGCTGGAAGGTGATCTCGACAAGTTCGAAGGCGCCTGGACCTTCAGCGAAGACGGTAACGGCGAGACGCTGGTGACGCTGGGTGTCGACTACGACTTCGGCGTGCCGACGCTGGCCGAGCTGATCGGACCGACGCTGCAGAAGAAGGTGCAGGAGAACTCCGAGATGATGCTCGCCGCGATCAAAGCGGAGGCCGAAGCCAAAGTCGCCGGCCGAAGCACCTAGCGGTACCACCCAGGCCGGTCATCGGCATGCGGTGATCTCCCGATAGGCGCGGTCGCCGGCGGCGCCGGCGGCGTTGAGCAAGCGAGCAAGCGTGAGTCCCCAAGGAACCGCGGTCTGGCGGGCCTCGCAGAAGGTGCGGCGGATCTCGGCCTGGCGCTCGCGGGCGATTTGGGCGTAGACCTCGGTGTCGAGCGGGTAGTCCATAGGGACTCCTTGCCGGCTGTTTGTAACCTGCAAAGAGCATACAGTGGTTAATATAACTTGTCAAGCAATTTAGATGGTGATATAATCGAAGCGTGGCGGCCAAGGATCCATCGCCGGGTCAGTTGGAGACCCTGCGCGACTTTCTCAACACGATCGATCTTGCCAGCGGGAGCGACGACTTCGGCTCGCCGGAGGCGCTGCGGGATTGGCTGGCGGAGCGCAAGTTGATCGACGGCGATGCCGCCGTCGAGGAGCCGGACGTTGCTCGCGCGATCGAGGTCCGCGAGGCCTTTCGCGACGTTGTCTTTGCGAATACGTGCAAGGAGCAACCGGATGCGGCGGCGCTCGCCGTTCTGAGCGCCGTAGGTGCCGAAGGCTCCTACCGGATGATCTTCCATCCGCAGGAGGGTCCCACGATCGAGCCCGTGGCCGGCGGCCTACGCGGCGCGCTGGCGGCGCTGGTGGCGATCATGGCGCAGGCGATGCTCGACGGATCGTGGGGGCGCTTCAAGGCCTGCCGGCGCGACGACTGTCGTTGGGCGTTCTTCGATTGGACCAAGAACCACTCTGGCCTGTGGTGCAGTATGGCGGGCTGCGGGAATCTCATGAAGGCGCGCCGCTATCAGGAGCGCAAGCGCGGGAAGCGCGGCGGCGAGCGCTGAGCTCCAATGGCCTTGGATCGCTTGGTAGCGAGCTCAGCGAGGAATCGCGAACGCGGCGATCTCGTTCTTCTTGAAGTCGTTGGTCCACAGACGATCTCCGTCGCGGGCTAGCGATACCGCGACGAAGGGCGACTGCGCGACCCATTCCAGGTGGGGCTCGCTCCGATTCATGTGTAGGCGCGCGATGCGGCAGCCGCCGCGGTCGCGCCCCCACCACGTCGAGGCGTACAGGTAGCCGTCGACCCAGCTGATGCCGATGATCTCCTCGCCGATCGCGATCTCGCGCACGGGGGCGAAGGCGCCGTTGAGCTGCAGCACGCGCTTGTTATAGCGCTGGCTCAGCCAAAGATGATCGCCGTCGAATGCCAGGAACGAGCCCGTATCCTCGGGCAAGGGGATGGCCTGGTTCTTGAAGCCGTGACCCGGAACGTAGTGGCGCAGAAAGCGATGGTCGTCGGTCTCGCTGCAGACGAACCAGAGCTCGTCGCCCACGGCGACGCAGCCGACCGGCTTCCCCGGGACGATGCCCTCCTCCACCGCCCGGCCGCTGTGCGCGTCGAAGCCGTAGACGCGGCCCGTCTCCCAGGAGCCGACCCAGAGCGCACGCCCGTCGAAGGCCAGTGACTGCGGTGCCGGGCAGGGCGAGGGGATGCGTGCGACCTCGTCGATCGGCGAAAGCGTGGTATCCATGGCGCGGCCTTCGCTGAAAAGGGCCTCCCGTACCTACACAGAAGGCACCCGCGACCGATGGGTACGTTCGCCTTTCTGATCCACCCGCTCTCCCTCGAGGACGTCGCCCGCTATGAGCCCGGCGCCAAAGGCAAGGGGCGGGCCATCATCGAGAAGATCCTCTCCTGGATGCCGGTCTGGAACACCGCGCATATCAGCGGCGTGCGGTCGCGTGCCACCGGGGCCGAGGTCGAGGGCTGGTTCATCACGGTTCCACTGATGCCCGAGCACTTCGTGACCATGCCTCGCGAGGAGGTCTACGGCCGTATCCTCACCGGCTGCGAGATGGCGGCGGAGCTAGGGGCGCAGATCGTCGGCTTGGGCGCCTTCACCGGCGTGGTCGGAGACGGCGGCGTGAGCATCGCGGAGCGCTCGCCGATCCCCGTGACCACCGGCAACTCCCTGACCGTGGTCGCCGCCGTGCAGTCGCTCTTGCGTGGTGCGCACGAGATGGAGATCGATCCGCGCGAGGCGGTCTGTACCGTCATCGGGGCGACGGGCTCGATCGGCGGAGCGGTGGTTCGCCTGCTGGGCGATCGCGTGGGAGGGATGGTCTTGGTGGCGCGAAACCGGACGCGATTGCAGAGGTTCGCCGAGGAGGTCGGCAGCCAGATCGCGGCGCCGGTCTCGTTCACCACGGACGTGAGCGCGGGCGTGCGGCAAGGGCAGCTCATCGTCACGGCGACCAGCTCGACGCTGGAGATCATCCAGCCCGAAGACCTTCAACCCGGCGCGGTGGTCTGCGAGGTCTCGCTGCCGCACGACGTCAGCCGCCGAGTGGCCGCGGAGCGCCCCGACGTGCTGGTCACCGAGGGCGGCAACATGCGCGTCCCGGGGGAGCCGCGTTTCATGCGCGTGCGCGAGCAGGGCGAGGAGTTCGATCTGGGGCTGCCGCCGGCCACGGCTCTGGCGTGCATGTCGGAGACGATGACGCTGGCGCTCGAGGGCCGCTACGAGAACTATACGTTAGGCCGCGGCATCCAGCTTGAGAAGCTGATCGAGATCGGCGAGATGGCGGCGCGCCACGGCTTCGAGCTGGCCGGCCTGCGCGCATTCGACGTCGCCATCGGCGCGGAGCAGCTGGCCCGCACGCGCGAGGCCGCAAAGCGTGCGCGACTCGGGCGCGCGGTAGGGGGGAGCGCAGGCTCATGAAACGCATCGTCTCGGTGTCGCTGGGAAGCTCCACGCGCGACCATCGGGTCGCCGTCGACTTTCTCGGCGAACGTTTCGACATCTCGCGCGAGGGGACGGACGGCTCGCTCGACCGCGCCATCGCGCGCATCGCGGAGCTCGACGGCAACGTCGACGCGATCGGGCTAGGCGGCATCGACGTCTACCTCTACGCCGGCACCAAGCGCTACGCGCTGCGCGACGGCAAGCGCCTCCTGGAGGCAGGCAAGAAGACGCCGATCGTCGACGGCAGCGGGCTCAAGAATACCCTGGAGCGGGAGGCGGTGCGCTTTCTGCAAGAGCAGTTGGGGCTCGACCTGCGCGGCACCCACGTGCTGATGGTGAGCGCGCTCGACCGCTTTGGGATGGCGCAAGCGCTGGTGGAGGCGGGCGCCGACGTGCTCTTCGGCGACTTCATCTTCGCGCTCGACCTCGACAAGCCGGTGCGCGATCTGGCCGAGTTCGAGCAGTTGGCCGAGAAGTATCTCCCCGATGCCTGCAAGCTGCCCTTCCAATTCTTCTATCCCACGGGCAAGAAACAAGAGGCGCCGCCCAAGCCGAAGTACCCCCACTACTACGAAGAGGCGTCGATCATCGCGGGCGATTTCCATTTCATGCGGCAGTTCCTCCCCGATCGCCTCGACGGCAAGACGGTGCTCACCAATACCGTCACGCCCGCCGATGTCGAAGATCTGCGCCGCCGCGGCGTGGCTCGTCTGGTGACCACGACGCCGAATCTGGGCGGGCGCTCGTTCGGTACCAACGTCATCGAGGCGGCCCTGCTGGCGTTCCTTGGCAAAGGCTGGCAGGAGGTGACCCCTGCCGACTACGAGCGGGCGCTCCGCGAGCTGCGCTTTGAGCCGCACGTCGTGAATTTTGCGGCCGGAGCGCCGACACCGTAGAAGACGGGGCAAAAGGGGACCGCCGTAGCGCGTCGAACGGACGGCCCCTACGTCGCCGGAAGTGCCCCCGAATGCTGTGCCAAGGGGTCCTCGGCGACGGTGCTGTTATCTGCCCCCCGGTCGCTGCACGCGGTCGCGCCGGGGCCGGAGGTCGAGGGTGAACGATAAAGAGATCGTCTTAACGGCCGAAGGGCTCCGCAAGTTGGAGGAAGAGCTCGACCACCTCAAGACGGTCCACCGCCAAGAGGTCAACGAGCGCATCCGCCAGGCCAAAGAGTTCGGCGACATCACCGAGAACGCCGAATACGAAGATGCCAAGCAGGAGCAGGCGTTCGTCGAGGGGCGTATCCTCAAGCTGGAGTCGATGATTCGCAATGCGCGACTGATCGACGAAGGTGAGTATGCCAGCGGTGAGGTGCACCTGGGCGCCACGGTCAGGGTGAAGTCGCTCGTCGCCAACCGAGTGTTCGAGTTCACGATCGTCGGCAGCGCGGAGTCGGACCCGGCCAATCATCGCATCTCCAACGAGTCGCCGATCGGGCGCGCACTCCTGGGCAAGAAGAAAGGTGACGAGGTCATCGTCCATACGCCCAAAGGCGGTGTGACCTACAAGATCGAGCAGATCAAGTCGCAAAAGCGTGCGGCAAAGAAGGCTG
>JAGWST010000454.1 GCA_028869325.1 bacterium
ACGCTCTCGTAAGCGCCGTGGGCTGCCGTCGGAAGACATATTGTCAACGACGAGAATGTCGAGCGGCGTGGTTTGGGCGAGCAGGGATTCAACTGCCTCTTCAACCCAGTGGCCGCCGTTGTAGTTGACGATGACGGCGAGAACTCGTGCGTCAGACATGGCCGCGGATGAGACGTTCCCGAGCCCACGTGACAAAGGCCCTCAGGCCATCCTCGAGTGGGGTCTGGCAAGCGTAGCCGAGCACGCGTTGGGAGCGAGTTGTGTCGGCGAAGGCGTAGCGAATGTCCCCTGGGCGAAAATGTCCCGTGATCTCGAAGGGGACCTCCCGCTCAAGCACCTGTGAGAACGCGGAGATGATGTCGAGCAGCGTCGTCGCCCGCCCTGTGCCGATGTTCAATGTCTCTCCAGCCACATCCGGACGCCGCACAGCATCGAGCAATGCACGCACTACGTCATCGACGTAAACGAAATCCCGTACGATGCGCCCGTCTTCGTAGACGTCTAGGGTCGAGCCGCGCTCAATCTGCGACGCCCAAATTGAGAGGATTCCCGTATAGGGGTTCTTCAGTGACTGGCCGGGTCCGTATACGTTCTGAAAGCGGAGAACCGCAGATTGCACCCCTGCAGCCTCGCAGGCCTGGCGCACCAACAGCTCCTGCGCCAGCTTCGTCGTACCGTAGACGGACGCGGGCCGGGGTGGAGCATCCTCGTGAGTCGCCACGGGAGCGGTGGCCAGTCCGCACTGGGGGCACTTTGCCTCGAAATCACCCACTTGTAGGGCCGCGACGCTTCTGGGTTGTGGGCTAACCAAACCATGCTCGGCGCACCGATGGAGGCCCTCGCCGTAAATCGCGCGAGATGATGCAACGACGACGCGTTGTACACCGCTCTCCTTCAGGGCATCCAATAGCACCGCCGTTCCACCCACGTTCGTGGAGACGTACCGCTCGATCTCGTCCAACGACTGCCCGGTGCCCGTCTCAGCAGCTAGATGTACAATCACGTCAACAGGAAAGAGCGCCCGCCACGCCGAGGCGTCACGTACGTCTCCGCGGAGGAATGTCGTCTGACGTTGGATCAGGTCCGCTACCGGCTGCTCGCCATGGACTTGGTGGTGAAGGTTATCGAGCACGGATACGGAGTGCCGCGCCGACAGCAGCCGCTCGACGAGCTTTAGCCCAATGAATCCCGCCCCACCGGAGACCAGTACTCTCAAGGCGCGGACCCCCGGACGGCCTGATGCGACTGCGCGAACCGCCACGCATCTTCCACGATCGTCGCCAGATCGGAGCGTACGGCCCTCCAACCCAGCTTCTGCTGCGCGCGCGCGGGATTCGCAACGAGTCGCGGCGGATCGCCAAGACGGCGCGGCATCACAACGGTTGGTACCGCGCGTCCCGTAACCGTTTCAATGCACGACAACAGATCGCGAACGGAGTTCCCCTCGCCCGTTCCGAGGTTAAATGCGTCAAAGCCTTCGACCCCGCCCTCCAGTAGCTGGAGCGCCGACAGATGCGCTGTCGCTAGATCATCGATGTGAACGTAGTCACGCACACACGTGCCGTCAATTGTCGGATAGTCGTCGCCAAAGAGCGTAAACGGTTGACTCTCGTCGAGCGCCGCCGTGAGCGCGCGCGGAATGACGTGCGTCTCCGGGACGTGCTCCTCGCCGAACGTCCCGCTTGGATCAGCGCCCGCCGCGTTGAAGTATCGCAGCGCGAGGGCGTTTAACGAACGCGCGGCAGCGAGGTCGCGCAATAGCATCTCGAACACCAACTTTGTCTTGCCATACGGATTGATCGGTTGTTGCGAAGCCGACTCATCGATGAGCTCCACGTTCGGCTGCCCGTAGGTAGCACAGGACGATGAGAATACCAGCTTGCGCACCCCGGCGTTGAGTACGCCGCGCAAGAGGCCCACGCCTCTCGCGACGTTGTTATCGTAGTAGTCCAACGGCTTTTGGACGCTTACTCCAACGTAGCAGGACGCGGCGAAGTGGACGACCGAGGTTACGCCATGTGAGCGGCAGATACGCTCGACCAAAGCGGAGTCACCGACATTCCCGATGACGAGCTGGCCCTCGGGAACGTTATGGCGATGCCCTTCACACAGATCGTCGAGCACGACAAAGTCGCGCTTGGCGTGGCTGCATAGCCGTCCGAATGCCGAGCCAATGTAACCGGCTCCACCGGTAATCAGAATCATGCCTCAATCCTTAACTGTGCGATAGTGGTCGGATCTCGCCAGGGTTCCCTGAGTGTGCGAACTCCAACCCTTCGATAAGCAGCGAACGTAACCGCGAGTAAACAAGGTCGGCCGGCATATCCCGCTTGAGACACGCGTAGTCGATACCCAATGCGCACGACATGTCCAGCCTGCGCGGATCGAAGCACGGCGGGCACGGCGATGGGCGGAATGCGACGGCACGCTCGCCGTATGGTCCACCATGGACGGTCGTGGGACCGTGCAGCGCGATGACCGGCGCTCCGACGGCGGCCGCCAAGTGCGCGATGCCGCTGTCGTTGCTCACGACGGCGGCGCAGGAAGAGAGAAAACGGGCGACCTCCGCGAGGCTGCCCTCGAATACGGAGGCAGGCCGGACGCGGTCGGCAATCGTCGCGACCAGATCCCGCTCGGCTGGTCCCGATATGAGGTGGACCTCGTAGCCGTCGCCGGCGAGACGGGCTGCCAGGCTCGCGAAGCGCTCGGCCGGCCACCGCTTCGCATCGAGCCCGTCGTGAGCGATCGTGCCCGGATGAACGGCGATGCGGCGCTCATGCCGCTCCCCGCTCCGCCATTGCGCCGGCACGACGTACGTGAGGTCACGGCTCGCCGGGAGGCCCGCAGCCTCGAGGAGATCGAGATTCCGAAGAATCGTATGATGGTCGCGCACCTCCACGAGATCGGTGTGGAGCCATTGCAGGCTCCAGAGAGCGCGGCCATCGTACCGGTGCGCGAAACGCCTCCGCGCGCCGAACATTCGCGTCATCAGGTGGTACTCGCGCCGCGCGGCCGGATAGGCTAAAAAGCTCGCCGTGTAGCGCCTGCGGCGGCATGCACCCAGCAGCTCCGCAGCAAACGCGGCACGGCCCTTCTCCCAATACGGGAGATAGATCACCTCGGCGACCAGCTTGGGCATTCCGCCGAAGAGCTCCCGCGGCCCCGGCCGCAGGACTACCACGTCGATCGGCACCTCGGGCCGTGCGCGCTTGAGCCCCGCCACGATTGGCGTCGCCTCCAACGAGTCGCCCAGACCTTGCGGCGCGACGACGAGATAGCGCTCTTCCCACGCTGAACGAAGGGTACCCACCGGCTATGCGCTCCCGAGGACGTCCTGAGCGTTCACGCTGACACCGTCCAACGCCGAGAGGGGAAGCCGCCGCATCGGCGAGTCAGCTCTGTGCTCGAGCAGCACCCATGAGCCGTCGGCCTGCGCGCAGAAGCGCGGGCCCTGACGGACCACCGTCGTTTCGATCAGCTCCGCCAGCGCACCCGTGGCTTCGGGCACCTTGCGGATGAGCGGCGTCGTACCGTAGATGCTCGGAAGCCGGTCTAGCAGCGGCGCGAAGACGACCTTTGGCTTGAGCGAAAACAGCGGCGTCCACCATAGCCGGCCGGAGGGACAGAGCTCGACAATGCAATCGAAGCGGTCGCGCAATTCCGAGAGGTAGACCAGCGGAAGGGCGAGCTTGGCCAACCCCTGTGAGCCGATCGAGACTTCGTCAACCCTTCCCACCGGTCGGGTCAGCCGCTGCTCGAGGGAAGCGGCGCACCACGTAAAACGGAAGCTTCCTCCCTGCAGCCCAGCGCACAGCGCGGCGAGATCTCGCTCCATCTTCGACGCGCGCTCGTCGTGGGGGTGAAATTTAGAGCAGATCAAGACGTGGAAGACCTTCGTAGCCGGAATCGGGCGCAGCTTGGCAACGCGGTCGATCAGCGGAACCAAGGCGCGGAACGGCGAGTACTTGAGGCGCAGCCGAACCATCGATGCAAACATCCTGGGCACCGCCCGCTTGACGTCCACCGAGGAACCGGCACGGTCGCGCCAGCGGCTCGGGACCTCGACGACCGTCTTGCCGAGCCGGCGGAGTTGATACAACAGATCGACGTCGAAGGCAAAGTCGGAGGTCTCGAGCAGCTCGATCGCGTCCGCGATCGCCGAGCGCCTGAAGAGCTTGGCACCGCATTGCGTGTCGCTGTACGGCAGCCGGAAGAGCGTGCGCACGATCAGATTGAAGCCGCGGCTCAGGATGCGGCGCTTGAACGATTGGCGCGTCTCGATGATGGCGCCGCGCTTCCAACGCGAGGCGATCACGCCGTCTCGCCCGTCCATCAAGGCGTAGAGCCGGCGCAGCTCGGCCCCGGGTGTCGCGCCGTCGGCATCAACGAACGCCACCACCTCGCCGTGCGCAAGCTTGAAGCCCGCCCGTACGGCGCCGCCCTTGCCGATGGCGGCCGGAATATTGGTATAGCGCAACGCCGCGTCGCGCTGCGCCATCTCGGCCAGCAGCTCAACGGTCCGATCCGCGCAGTTATTGGCGACGACGCAGATCTCAGCATCCGGAAGCTCCCGCCGGATATCTTCGAGCGTCTTCGCGATCCGGCGCTCCTCGTTGTGCGCCGGAATGATGATGCTGAGCGCCACGGCGCCGCTACCCGATTGGCGCATTGTTGCTCTCCCCAGGACTTGGCACTCCCGCCTGAATCTTCTCTTTGATCAAATTGAACGCCAACTCGACCTCCGGCGTGCGCATCAGGATCGCGACGCCCGCAAAGACCAGGCCGCCGATGATGAGCTGCCCGGCCAAGTAGTCGATCCGGCCCCAGACCGACGCCTCTAGGTGCGTGTGCAGGTGCTGGATCCAGACCAGGGCCCCGGCCATCACCAGCGCCGCCCCGGTGACCCGCAGCATCGGCAGCATGACGCGCCGCAGCCGCAGTCCGTCGATCAACGAGCGGATAAGGTACATCATCGCGATGGCCTGCACGGTTTGGCTCACGCTGTTGGCCAGCAGCAGCCCGCGCGCGCCCAGCGTGGGCAGCCACAGGATCGAGAGCGCGACGTTGAGGAGCACCGTCGCCACGGCGAAGATCACCGGCCAACGCGTCTGCTGGCACGCAAATGCGCAACGCGTGAGCACGATGTTGGTACACAAGGCCACGAGGCCGACCGCGGCAAACGGCAAGAGGCCGGCGGTCAGATCCGTCGCGGTGGACTGGAAGGCGCCACGCTGAAAGAGCGTCGCCACGATGGGCCGCGCCAAGATGACCAGTCCCACCACGGCGGGGATGCTGATGAAGTTGACCATGCGCAGCCCGGTAACGATGGTCTCCTTCAGCCGCTCGCGGTCCTCGCGCGCGAAGTGCGCAGAGAGCAGCGGAAAGAGCACCGTCGCGATCGCTGCGGCGAAGATCTGCTGTGGAAAGCCGACCAGCTTGGTGGCGTAGTTCATGCCGCTGATGTAGCCCGGCGTCAATTGGCTTGCAAAGAAGCGATCGAAGAAGAGTGCCATCTGGCCGGCCGCGGAGCCGATCATGATCGGCCCCAGCAGATCGTAGATCTTCCTGAATGCCGGATCGCTGAGATCGATGAAGAGACGGTAGCCCGGCTTCGATCGCACCAGGGGCGGAATCTGCACCGCCAACTGCACGATCAGGCCCGCCGCCGTCCCGAAGACAAGCGCGAAGATACCGTAGTGGTTGTGCCAGAGCAGCACGCCGCCGATGGTGGCGATGTTGATGGCGATGCCTTGGATGGCCGGCGCCTTGAAGCGGTGGTGCGAGAAGAGGATGGCCGAGAGCACGCCCGCCAGCGACGTGCAGAGGATGGTAGGCAGCATGATGCGCGCCATGTGCACGCAGACGCCCATCTGCGGGGCGGGGAAGCCCGTGGCGATCAGCGGAATGTAGTACGGCGCGAAGATCCAGCCCAGCAGGGCGCCGAAGCCCAGCACGATGATCAGCGTGTTGATGACGGTACTGGCCACACGCCAGGCACGCTCCTCTTGTCCGCGCTCCAGCAGCTCGGAGAAGACCGGTACCAGCGCGTTGACCAGCGCGCCGTTGAAGACGCCGAAGAGGATCGTCGGCACGACGGCGGCGGCTAGGAAAGTATCCATCTCCCACGAGGTGCCGAAGTACTTGGCGTTGATGACCTCGCGCGTAAACCCCAGCAGCGTCGAAGCCAGCGTGGCGGCGGCGACCAAGATCGTGGAGCCCGCGACCTGATGACGCGTCGGCAGCGGGATGACCTTGCGGTCGTTCTTTGGCTGGCGGCTAGTGAGCGCCATCGCCTCGCACCACGGCGGGGA